>NZ_JABTYA010000025.1:0-2167 GCF_013302945.1 Streptomyces sp. 8P21H-1
CGGGGTGGGTGTTCGCGTGCGGCCCGGTGGGGGCCGGTCGCACGGTTCCCCGCGCCCCTGGGTGAGTGGGGGCGGGGTGGGTGTTCGCGTGCGGCCCGGTGGGGGCCGGTCGCGCGGTTCCCCGCGTCCCTTATGGGGCGGGGGGCATCTGGTCCAGGCTTCGGAGGATCACGCCCTCCCTGAGGGCCCAGGGGCAGATGTCGACCGTCTCCACCGCGAAGAGGTCCATCGCGCCCTCGGCGACTATGGCGCCCGCCAGCAGCTGGCGGGCGCGGCCCTCGGACACCCCGGGGAGTTCCGCGCGTTCCGCGGCGGTCATGGAGGCCAGACGCGGGACCCAGTCCTCCAGGGAGCGGCGCTTGAGCTCGCGCTGGACGTACAGGCCGTCGACCGAGCGCGCGGCACCGGCGAGGCGGGCCAGCTGCTTGAAGGTCTTCGACGTGGCGACCACGTGGTCGGGGGTGCCGAACCGGCTGAACTCCCCGACCGTACGGGCGATCTGCGCGCGCACGTGGCGGCGCAGGGCCTTGATGTCCGCCGGGTCCGCCGGGTCGGTCGGCAGCCACGCCGCGGTCAGCCGGCCCGCGCCGAGGGGCAGGGAAACCGCCGCGTCGGGCTCCTCGTCCAGTCCGTACGCGATCTCCAGCGAACCGCCGCCGATGTCGAGGACGAGCAGCTTCCCCGCCGACCAGCCGAACCAGCGGCGGGCGGCCAGGAAGGTGAGCCGCGCCTCCTCGGCGCCGGTGAGGACCTGGAGCTCCACCCCGGTCTCGGCGCGCACCCGGGCCAGCACCTCGTCGGCGTTGCTGGCCTCGCGCACGGCGGAGGTCGCGAACGGCAGCAGGTCCTCGACGCCCTTGTCCTCGGCCGCCACCAGCGCCTCCTTCACGACGGCGATCAGTCTGTCGACCCCCGAGGAATCGATCGCACCGCTGTCGTCGAGGAGTTGGGCGAGCCGCAGCTCCGCCTTGTGCGAATGCGCGGGCAGCGGGCACGCGCCGGGGTGTGCGTCCACCACCAGCAGGTGCACCGTGTTCGAACCCACGTCCAGGACACCGAGTCTCATGTACGGCACGCTACTGCGCCCGGGGCGTCCAGCCGTCCGCATGGGGCTCACGGGCGACTTACTCTGGACGGGTGCCAAAGACGAAAAAGGCGAAGAGCGACAAATCGACCGAGGTTTCCGCCGTCGGGTCCGGTGAGCCGGGGAAGTCCGGGAGGTCCCTCAAGCCCGTGAAGGGTGACGAGAAGGGGCTCGATTTCGCGCGCGCGTGGGTGGAGTTCCCCGACCCGGCCGACGACGAACAGGTCTTCCGCTGCGACCTGACCTGGCTGACCTCTCGCTGGAACTGCGTTTTCGGCAGCGGCTGCCAGGGCATCCAGGCGGGCCGCGCGGACGACGGCTGCTGCACGCTGGGGGCCCATTTCTCCGACGAGGACGACGAGAAGCGCGTCGCCGGCCATGTGGCGAGGCTCACGCCGGACATCTGGCAGCACCACGCCGTGGGGACCGGGAGCGGCTGGGTCTCGCAGGACGAGGACGGCGACCGGCAGACGCGTCCGTACCAGGGGTCCTGCATCTTCCAGAACCGCCCCGGTTTCGCCGGCGGCATGGGCTGTTCACTGCACATCCTGGCCGTCAGGGAGGGCCGCGAGCCCCTGGAGACCAAGCCGGACGTCTGCTGGCAGCTGCCGGTCCGGCGCACGTACGAGTGGATCGACCGGCCCGACGACACGCGGGTGCTGCAGGTCTCGATCGGCGAGTACGACCGCCGCGGGTGGGGACCGGGCGGGCACGACCTGCACTGGTGGTGCACGTCGGCCACGTCGGCCCACGGGGCGGGCGACCCGGTCTACGTCTCGTACCGCCCGGAACTGATCGAGCTGATGGGCAAGGAGGCCTACGCCCGCCTGGTCGACCTGTGCGAGCAGCGCCTGGCCTCCCAGCTCCCCCTCCTGGCCCCGCACCCGGCGGACCCCGGCACCCCCGCCCCGTAAGGGGCGCGGGGAACCGCGCGACCGGCCACCGCGGACCCGCACCCCGGAACCCACCCGCACCTCAACGCCCCGCAAGGGGCGCGGGGAACCGCGTGACCGGCCACGGCGGACCCGCAGACGCCGACCGGCGCTCAGCTCCTCGCCGGACCGGAGGACCCCGCCCCGGGGT
>NZ_JABTYA010000267.1:0-2180 GCF_013302945.1 Streptomyces sp. 8P21H-1
CGCCTCGGCGAGCGCGGTCTCCGGGTCCTCGCCCCGCTCCCGCGCGGACCGCGCGATCAGCCGGTCGGCCTCCTCGCGCAGTTCGGCGGCGCGCCGCTGCGCGCGCTCCAGCTCCTTGGTGAGCTGCGAGACCTCACGCTCGGCCTGCTGCGCCGCGTTGCCCGCGGACTCGGCCTGGACCTCGGTCATCGACCGGGCGCCCGTGATCTCCGCGACCTCCGGGTCGAAGGCGGCGCCGCCCTGGATGATGTGGCGCGAGGCGTCCACGCCCGCGTCCTCCATCTGGCGGAACAGCTGCCGGCGCTGGTGCGGCAGGGAGAGCGACACGACCGTGCCGCTGCGCCCCGCGCGGGCCGTACGGCCGGAGCGGTGCAGGTAGTCCTTGTGGTCACCGGCCGGGTCCACGTTCAGGACCAGGTCGATGCCGTCGACGTGGATGCCGCGGGCGGCGACGTCGGTCGCGACGAGCGCGTTGACGTAGCCCTTCTTGAAGTCCTCGAGCACCCGGGTGCGGGCGCCCTGCGTCATGCCTCCGTGCAGCGCGTCGGCCCTCACGCCGGAGTCGCAGAGCTGCTCGGCGATGCGGTCGGCGCCCAGCTGGGTGCGGACGAAGATGATCGTGCGGCCCTTGCGGGAGGCGATCGCGGCGGTGACCGGCGCCTTGTCCTTGGGCTTCACGATGAGGATGTGGTGCGACATGGTCGTGACGTTGCCCTGGGCGCTGTCGACCTCGTGCGTCACCGGGTTGGTCAGGTAGCGCTTGACCAGCGTGGAGATCTCGTTCTCCATGGTGGCCGAGAACAGCATGCGCTGGCCACCGCCGGGGATCTGGTCGAGCAGCTCGGTGACCTCGGGCAGGAAGCCCAGGTCGGACATCTGGTCGGCCTCGTCGAGCACGGCGACCTGGACGTTCTCCAGCGAGCAGGCGCCGCGGTTGATGATGTCGCGCAGTCGGCCCGGGGTGGCGACGAGGACGTCGACGCCGCGCTCCAGGGCGTAGATCTGGTTGCCCATCGACGTACCGCCGCAGACGACCTTCATCTTCAGGCCGAGGACGTCGCCGTACGGCTGGAGGGCGTCCGCGACCTGCATCGCGAGCTCACGCGTCGGCGTGAGGATGATGCCGCGGGGCTTCTTCTTCTCGGTGTGGCCGCCGGAGAGCTGCGCGAGCAGCGGCAGGCCGAAGGAGAGGGTCTTGCCGGAGCCGGTACGGCCGCGGCCGAGGATGTCCTTGCCGGCCAGGGCGTCCGGGATGGTCGCGGCCTGGATCGGGAAGGGGCTGGTCACACCGTTCTGCGCGAGCTTTCGCACGACGCCCTCGGGGAGACCGAGTGTGCCGAACGTGACCTCGGGGGTCGCGGGGGCCTCGTCGGCGGCGGGGGCCTCGTCGTCGACAGCAGGGATCTCGTCGACGGCGGGGGTGCCGCCGGTGACGGGAGTCCCGTCGGTGGTGCGGACCGCGTCGGTGGCGGGGATCGCCGGGGCCGCGGTCTCGTCGGCCGCCTCGTTCTCGGGCACGACGATGTGATCAGTACTGGAAATGGACATGCGAATGCGAAACCTTCCGGAGTCTCGTCGGCACGCGCCCGTCAACTCCGTGATTTCGCAAACGACCGCCTCAATGCGGTCAGCCACGGTAAGGGGAGAGTACGCGCCACGCGGCGCTCTGTGATGGCGCCGGGCGATTGGGATCAAACGATCTACTACCATACGCACCCTCTGCCGCCTAAGGCAAACCGAATCCGATTGCCCAGGTCAGAGGGGGTGCGCACGCTTTCCTGCAGCCCTGTCCGGAGCCTGCGTCCGGAGCCTGCTCAGGCTTCGAAGCCGGCTCTCGGTGCCGGTTCACGGAGCTCGAAGAGCTGCGGTTCGGGCTCCGGGTGCGCCGAGGACGACGGCTCGGCGGTCGTCGGGTCCGGCGACGGCGCAGGCGTCTCTTTCGTGGGCGTCGGCTCCGGCGCCGGACGGGTCGGCGTGGGAGGCGCCTTCGTCGGCGACGGCACCCGTGGCCTGGGCTTCTTCCCGTCGTCGTCATGGTCCCTGCCGGGCTTCTCCGGGGCGGCCGACCGGCTCGCCCCGCTCCTGCGGGCCGACGGCGACGCCGGTCCCGACGCGGACCTGCTCGGCTTCGCCCTGGCGTGTTTTCCGTCACTCGCCCCCTGCCGGCCGGGGCGGGCACC
>NZ_JABTYA010000268.1:0-2580 GCF_013302945.1 Streptomyces sp. 8P21H-1
GCCGACGCGCCCGGCCCGTGGATCCCGACGGCCGTCGCCCCGCCGGACGGTGCGCCACGTCCGGCGGGGCGGTCCCGCCGACCCGCCGGGTCAGCGGAAGTTCACGTCACTGCACAGGAAGTAGGTCTGGTCCATGTGCGACGCCTGCCAGATCGTGTAGACGACATGGCGGCCGCTGTAGCCGGACGTGCTCACGGGGACCTCGTAGTTCTGGCCGGGCGCGTACCGGCCGGGGCGCGCCACCAGCTGGAGGTCGTTCCAGGTCAGGGGCTGGGTGGTGGGGTCGAATCCCTGCCGGGTGACATAGACAAGGAGGTAGTCGGCGCCGTGGCTGGCCTGGTCGTGCAGCCTGACGGTGAAGTTGCTGCCGACGTCCGTGGTCTTCCAGGCACCCACGGTGTCCAGCGAGTTGTAGCGGCCGCCCTCGGTCCGGCCGCCGCTGCACAGCTGGCCGTTGGGGACGGTGGCCTGGAAGTTGCCGCCGGAACCGTTGCGGTAGAGACCGTTCCAGTTCCACATGCCGTTGGGGTCCGCCTGCCAGGCCTGCCAGCACATGGGGTCCTGCTGGGCCATGGCGGGGTTCTGGAAGTCACTGCCCCAGCGCAGCCAGCAGCCGTAGTTGCGGGAGGCCGGATCGACGACCGAGCCATGGGCGGAGGCCGGGCTGCTCCAGGGAACGATGCCGAGCAGCGCGGCGACGAAGGCGGTCAGAACAAGCGTCAGTCGGCTCCGCATGCGTGTTACATGAGCATGACAATCCATGACTCTTTCTCCTCAGTGGGGGGAATGTCTGATTCCTGGTGCAGGCGTCGACGGAATGGGAGCGCTCCCGCGAATCCAGGCTGCGCGCCCCGAAACGGAGCGGCAACGTTTGTTTGCGCCACTTTGATGTCCGTGCGGCGCGGCCGTCCGCCCCCGTTACGTACGGTCCGGTGAATCGCGTGACCGGTCCGGGCGTGTCCGTGCGGCTTTGCGCAGGTGGTTCTCCGGGGCGGGGCGGCTCCGGTCGCGGTGGCGGGTCGGTGGGCCGGGTTGGCCGGAACGGGACGTCCCGGCCGAGGTTCCACCGGAGACCCGCGGGGTGCCCGCGGCGCGGAGCGGTCCGGCCGGCGATGCGCACGGATGAGATACTTGCGTGCCAGCAAGCAAGTATCCGAGGTCATGCTCATGAGTCGTTCCACTCCTCTCGTCCTTGTCGACTGAAACCCCGAGACCGCCGCGGTCTGGAATTCGGAACGCCGGTACCCCCGTCCTTCGACCCTTCGGTGCAGGCGTACCGCGAGTGGCTCGCGGCCCGTCCGGCAGCGTTCGGCGGGCCGGTGGACCTCGTCGGCCACGACTGGGGGCGGTGTGCACGTGGCGCAGGTGGCGATGCACCACCCTCGCCCCCGGGTTCGTATGGCACTCCATGGCGCAGATCTGGCAGACGCCCGGAGCCGGGGAGGGTTGGCTGCGGGCGTCGCCGGGCGTGCGGTGGGCGGGCGGCGGACCGGTTGCGACCTCGGTGGAAGACCCCTCCGCCCGGGCAGCCCTGCACCGGTGCAGGACTGCGGGCCCTCTCCGGTGCGGACCGGCCGCCGCCGGGCACCGCGGTGGGTGTACGCGGTGCCCGGCGGCGGCCCGGTGTCACCGCGGCAGGGTCAGTTCCAGGGTGTCGGCACTCGCTCCTCCTCCGCAGCCGGGTGAACCGGCGACGAAGTAGGCGCGGCCGCCGATCTGCGCCGCGCCGAAGCCGTGACGGCTGCCCGGCAGTGCCGTGACGGCACTCCACCGCCCGGCGCGCGGGTCGTAGACGGTGACGTCGTCGAACGTCTCGGTGCTGCTTCCCGGCCTGCACTCACCCCCCGCGTAGACGAGGCGCCCGTCGAGGACGACCGCCGCTCCGGCGGACCGGGCGGTGGGCAGCGGTGCCGCCCGGACCCAGTGCCGGCGGCGGACGTCGTACACGTCGTGGCGGGTGAGGTTGTCGTCGACGTCCTCGACCCGGCCGCCCACGAGATGGATACGGTCGCCGAGAACCGCCACGCCGGCGTGATCCCTTCCCTCGGTCGGCAGAGGGGCCGCCGTGACGTAGGTGTTGCGCCGGGGGTCGAAGACGTGATGGGTGCGTACGACGCCGTACCCCAGCGAGAACGGCGACCCTTCCGGGGTGACGACCCGGTGGGAGTCCCGCCCGCCGAGCAGGTGCAGCCGCCCGCCGACGGCCGCCACCCCGATCGATCCGAGGGCCACCGGCATGTCCGGGAGGCGCTCCCACGCGTCGCGGCGCGGGTCGTAGGCGTACGCGTCCCGCTGCGGATGCATGTGGACGGGACCGGTGAACCCGCCGAAGGCGTACAGCCTGCCGTCCAGCGCGGCCACACCGACATGGGTGAGCGGCCTGGGCAGCGGGGCGTGGCTCGACCACCGGTCCTGCCGGGGGTCGTAACCGTGCACCTCGGTCGTGGCCCACACCGGGGATTCCTCGCCCTTCTGCGCGGTGCCGCCCACGACGTACAGCCGCCCGCCGACCGCGGCCACGCCGACCTCGGCCCGCTTGACCGGCAGCGGGCTCCGCGCACGCCACGGCCCTCGGGCCGC
>NZ_JABTYA010000269.1:0-2194 GCF_013302945.1 Streptomyces sp. 8P21H-1
CGGGGCCCCTCCGCCGCCGACGCCCCGCCGGTCCCGGAGACCCCGCCGGTCCGGGAGACCCCACCGGACCCGGGTGTCCCGTCGGCCGCCTCATTCCCGTGGACCGGGGTCGGCGCGTCGGTTCGGGACGCCTCGTCGGCCGGCGGGTCCGCCGCCGCTCCGTCCACCTCGTACGTCCCGTCCGTCTCGCCCGCCTCATCCTGCCGGCCCGTCGGAGACATCATGTGGACCTCCTCAGGGACACCAGGTCGGAGAGGTCGCGGTCCGTCAGTTCCGTCAGGGCTGCCTCGCCGGAGCCGAGGATCGCGTCCGCCAGGGCCCGCTTGGAGGCGAGCATGTCGGCGATGCGGTCCTCCACCGTGCCCTCGGTGATGAGGCGGTGGACCTGGACGGGCTGGGTCTGGCCTATGCGGTAGGCGCGGTCGGTGGCCTGCTCCTCGACCGCGGGGTTCCACCAGCGGTCGAAGTGGATGACGTGTCCCGCGCGCGTGAGGTTGAGGCCCGTGCCCGCCGCCTTCAGCGAGAGGATCAGGACCGGGGTCGCCCCGCTCTGGAACCGGTCCACCATGTGTTCGCGCTCCGGGACCGGCGTGCCGCCGTGGAGGAGTTCGACGGGGACCGCGCGGGCCGTGAGGTGGCTGGTGAGCAGCCGGGCCATCCCCACGTACTGGGTGAAGACGAGGGCGGAACCGTCCTCGGCGAGCAGCGTGTCCAGCAACTCGTCGAGCAGGGCCAGTTTTCCGGAGCGGGCGGCCTGGCGGGCGGTCCCCGAACCGCCGGGGTGCCCGTCCGGCTCCTCCTTCAGGTACAGCGCGGGATGGTCGCAGATCTGCTTGAGCGAGGTCAGGAGCTTGAGCACGAGGCCCCGTCTGGCGATGCCCTCCGTGGACTCGATGGCCAGCATCGACTCGCGGACCACGGCCTCGTACAGGGAGGCCTGTTCGCGGCTCAGGGGGACGGGGTGGTCCGTCTCCGTCTTGGGGGGAAGTTCGGGGACGATGCCCGGATCGGACTTCTTGCGCCGCAGGAGGAAGGGACGGATCAGCCGGGCGAGGCGGGCCGCGGCCTCCGCGCTCTCCCCGTGCTCGGCGTTCTCCACCGCGCGCGCGTGCCGGGCGCGGAAGGACTTGAGGGGGCCGAGGAGTCCCGGTGTCGTCCAGTCGAGCAGGGCCCACAGCTCGGAGAGGTTGTTCTCCACCGGCGTACCGCTCAGGGCGATCCTGGCCGGGGCGGTGATCGTCCGCAGGGCCCTGGCCGTCGCCGAGTACGGGTTCTTGACGTGCTGCGCCTCGTCCGCGACGACCATGCCCCACGACTGCCGGGCCAGCAGCGGTGCCGTCGAGCGCATCGTCCCGTACGTGGTCAGGACGAAGCCGCCGGCCAGGTCGGCCAGGGAGCGGTCCGGGCCGTGGAAGCGGCGCACGGGCACGCCGGGGGCGAACCGCTCGATCTCCCGCTGCCAGTTGCCCAGCAGCGAGGCGGGGCAGACCACCAGGGTCGGCTCGGTGCGTGCCCGCTTCAGGTGGAGGGCGATGACGGTGACGGTCTTGCCGAGGCCCATGTCGTCGGCGAGGCAGCCGCCGAGGCCGAGCGAGGTCATGAGGTCGAGCCAGGCCAGTCCGCGCAGCTGGTAGTCCCGGAGGGTGGCCGCCAGGCCGGGCGGCGGTTCGGCGGGGCGCAGTCCGGCCGTCAGGCGGTCGCGCAGCGTGGCCAGCGCGCCGACCGGCACGGCCTCGACGGTTTCCCCGTCGACCTCCGCGCTGCCGCTGAGCGCGGCGGAGAGGGCGTCGACCGGGTCGAGCAGTCCCAGTTCGCGCTTGCGGGCCTTGCGGACGAGGGCGGGGTCGACGAGCACCCACTGGTCCCGGAGGCGGACGACGGGACGGTGCGCCTCCGCGAGGGCGTCCATCTCCGCCTCGCTGAGCGGATCGCCGCCCAGTGCCAGCTGCCAGCGGAACTGCAGCAGTTCGCCGCTCTCGAAGAAGCCCGTGCCGTCCCTGGCCGAGCCCGGAGCCGGGCGGACGACCGCGGCCGCGGTCAGGTCCTGGGCGAGGTCCCGGGGCCAGTGCACGGCGACCCCGGCCGCGCCGAGGCGGGTCGCGGCGACACCGAGCAGGTCGGAGAGCTCGTCCTCGGACAGGGCCAGTACGTCCGGCACGTCCTGCGCGGACAGCCGGTCCAGGGGCGGCCAGAC
>NZ_JABTYA010000270.1:0-1402 GCF_013302945.1 Streptomyces sp. 8P21H-1
GTCCGCTCCGGCCGACGGGTCCGGCCCGCCGTCCGGGCGGGTTCACGAACCGGTCGCCGTCATCGGGTGCTCCGCCCGCTTCCCGGGCGCCGACGACCTCGACGCGTTCCGGCGGCTGTTGCACGAGGGCGCCGACACGGTGGCCGAGGTGCCCCGGGACCGGTGGCCGGTCGAGCGGTGGTACGACCCGGACCCCGCCGCGCCCGGCAGGTCGCTGTCGCGCTGGGGCGGCATGCTCCGGGACGCGGCGGACTTCGACGCCGGCCTGTTCCGGATGACCCGCCGGGAGGCGGAACTGACCGACCCGCAGGCCCGGTTGTTCCTCCAGGAGTGCCGGCGCGCGGTGGAGAACGCCGGGTACGCGCCGTCCTCGCTGGCGGGGTCCCGGTGCGGGGTCTACGCGGGGGTGATGCTCAACGACTACGCGCTGCGCGTCGAGCGCTCCAGCCCGCACCACCGGATGCCGCAGGTCATGCAGGGCAACTCGCAGTCGATCCTGGCGGCCCGGGTGGCCTACCTGCTGGACCTCGCCGGGCCGGTGGCCTCCGTGGACACCGCCTGTTCGAGCTCGCTGGTGGCGCTGCACCTGGCCTGCCAGGCGCTGTGGCTGGGCGAGGCGGACATGATGCTGGCCGGCGGGGTCACGCTGTACACGACCGAGATCCCGTACGTGTACATGAGCAAGGCGGGGATGCTCTCCCCCACCGGCCGGTGCCGTCCGTTCGACGCGTCGGCCGACGGCTTCGTGCCCGCCGAGGGCAGCGCGGTGGTGCTGCTCAAGACGCTGCGCCGGGCGCTGGCCGACGGCGATCCGGTACAGGCGGTGATCCGCGCCTCGGGCGTCAACCACGACGGCGCCACGAACGGTCTGACGGCTCCGTCGCGGCGCGCGCAGACGGCGCTGGTCGAGGAGACGTACCGCCGGTTCGGCGTCGATCCGGCCGGCATCGACTACGTCGAGTGCCACGGGACCGGGACACCGCTGGGCGATCCCATCGAACTGGCCGCGCTGAACGCGGTGTTCGCACCCGCCGGGCTCCCGGCGGGCAGCGTCCCGGTCGGTTCGGTGAAGGCGAACGTGGGGCACACCTCGGCGGCGGCGGGACTGGCCGGCGTGTTCAAGGCGATGGACGTGCTGACGACCGGACGCGTGCCGGCCACGCCGCACTTCCGGCGGGCCAACCCGCGCGTCCCGTTCGCCGAAGGACCCTTCAGGGTCGCCGACAGGCCGGTCGAGCTGGTCCGGGACGGCTCCCGGCCCTGGCGGGTCGCGGTCAGCTCCTTCGGGCTGAGCGGCACCAACGCGCACGTCGTGCTGGAGGAGCCGCCGCCCGTGCCCGCCCCGGCCCCCGTCCCCGGGCCCGTCCTGGTCGTGCTGTCGGCGCACGAACACGCCCTGCTC
>NZ_JABTYA010000271.1:0-434 GCF_013302945.1 Streptomyces sp. 8P21H-1
TCCGAGATGCTTGCACCAGTCCATAAATGGATCGCTGGAGCTTGCACACCTTGTTAGCATTCTTAGGATCGACAAAACCTTCGGGTTGTATCATATACAACTCTTCCTTAAGGAAACCGTTAAGGAACGCCGTTTTGACATCCATCTGCCAGATTTCATAATCGAAAAATGCAGCTATTGCTAACATGATTCTGACGGACTTAAGCATCGCTACGGGTGAGAATGTCTCATCGTAGTCAACTCCTTGAACTTGTGAAAAACCCTTTGCCACAAGTCGAGCTTTATAAACGGTCACATTGCCGTCAGCGTCCGTCTTCCTCTTAAAGATCCATTTGTTCTGAATAGCCTTGCGGCCCTCAGGTAGTACCTCCAAAGTCCACACTTTGTTCTCATACATGGATCCTATCTCGGACTTCATGGCTTCTAGCCATTTG
>NZ_JABTYA010000272.1:0-223 GCF_013302945.1 Streptomyces sp. 8P21H-1
CGGGGTGGTGGGCCGCGCGCTGGCCTTCGACCCCTCCCTGCCGCTGGCCGCGGGCGGGGGGTCGCTGGCGTCGTCGATGATCCGGGTCAACCACTACGGTGCGGCGGCGGACGGGGTGGTCGTGGACCGCTGCCTGACCGCGCTGCACGCGGCTCTGGCCGCGGTCTGAGCGCGGCGGCCCCTCGGACCGACGTCGGCTGCGGGCCGGTGGGGGCGGGCCGCG
>NZ_JABTYA010000272.1:279-3065 GCF_013302945.1 Streptomyces sp. 8P21H-1
GGAGGAGAGGGAAGGTCGCAGACATGCGCGTCGAGATCTGGAGCGACATCGCCTGCCCGTGGTGCTACGTGGGCAAGGCCCGCTTCGAGAAGGCCCTCGCCGCCTTCCCGCACCGCGACGCCGTCGAGGTCGTGCACCGTTCCTTCGAGCTCGACCCCGGCCGCGCCAAGGACGACATCCAGCCCGTCATCCCGATGCTCACCGAGAAGTACGGCATGAGCGAGGCGCAGGCGCGGGCCGGTGAGGAGAACCTCGGCACCCAGGCCGCCGCCGAGGGCCTGGAGTACCGCACCGGGGGCCGCGACCACGGCAGCACCTTCGACATGCACCGGCTGCTGCACCTCGCCAGGGAGCGGGGCCGCCAGGACGAGCTGCTCCAGATCCTCTACACGGCGAACTTCGCCGAGGAGCGCTCCGTCTTCGGCGACGACGAACGCCTCGTCGAACTGGCGGTCTCCGCCGGGCTGGACGAGGACGACGCCCGCACGGTGCTGGCCGACCCGGCCGCGTACGCCGACGAGGTCCGCGCCGACGAGCGCGAGGCCGCCGGGCTGGGGGCGAACGGCGTGCCGTTCTTCGTCCTCGACCGCAGGTACGGCGTCTCCGGCGCCCAGCCCGCCGAGGTCTTCACCCAGGCCCTGGAGCAGGCGTGGGCGAGCCGCTCCCCCCTGGAGCTGATCCAGCAGGACGGCCGGGGCGGCCAGGGCGGCGCCGAGGCGTGCGGTCCGGACGGCTGCGCGGTGCCCCACCAGCACTGACCTGCCCTGACGTGCATCCATAAGCGTTCCTACGCGGAACCACGTAAAAGAACGCAATGGACGGGCAGTTGCGCGGGGCCCAGAGTGGTTCCATGGAGACCTTCGAGAGCCTCGTCCGTGCCGAGTTCGCCCCCGGGAGCACCTATCTCAACACCGCCGGCACGGGGCTGCTCCCGGCCCGCGCGGTGGCCGCCGTGCGGGCGGGCGTCGAGTCCGTGGCGGCCGGCCGGCCGCAGGACATGTTCGCCGACGTGGAGGCGTCCCGCGCCTCCTTCGCCCGGCTCCTCGGAGTCCCGGCCGGCCGGGTCGCGGCCGGGGCCTCCGTCGCCGTCTACACCGCGCTGATCGCCGCCTCGCTGCCCGCGGGCGCCGAGGTCCTCACCGCCGAGGCCGACTTCAGCTCCGCGGTGAACCCCTTCCACATGCGCCGCGACCTCAAGGTGCGCACGGTGCCGCTGGAGCGGATCGCCGAGTCCGTGCGCCCCGGCACCGCGCTCGTCGCGGTGAGCGCCGCGCAGTCCGCGGACGGCCGGATCGCCGACCTGCCGGCGCTGCGGGAGGCCGCGCGCGAACACGGCGCCCGTACCTACGTCGACGCGTCCCAGGCCGCCGGCTGGCTGCCGGTCGAGGCGGACGCGTACGACTACGTCTCCTCGGTCGCCTTCAAGTGGCTCGTCTGCCCGCGGGGGGTGGCCTTCCTGGTCGTCCCCGAGGACTTCGGAGGGCTCGAACCGCTCTTCGCGGGCTGGGTCGCGGGAGAGAACCCCTGGGACAGCTGCTACGGGCCGGTCCAGGAACTCGCCCGCTCCGCGCGGCGGTTCGACGAGAGCCCCAGCCTCTTCTCGTACGCGGGCGCCCGGCACTCCCTGGAACTGGTCGAGAGGCTGACGGTGGACGCCGTGCACGCCCACGACCTCGCACTCGCCGACCGGTTCCGCGCGGGACTCGCCGCCCTGGGGCAGGAGCCGGTCCCGGCGCCGGGCTCGGCCATCGTCTCCGTGCCCGGACTGGGCCGCCGGCGGGAGGAGCTGAGCCGGGCGGGGATCGAGGTCTCCGACCGCGCCGGCCATCTGCGGGCCGCCTTCCACCTGTACAACACGCCCGCCGACGTCGACCGCCTGCTGGACGTCCTGTCGGGATGACGGCCCGGCCCACTGGCGTGCGGCCCACGGGGGCGCTAGGAAGGGCACCACGAGGTGGTGGTGCCGGTGGAGCCGACTCTCCACACATCCGAACGGCCGTCCTCCGACGCGGAGTTGCACCGGCGGCTGGTGTACGGCGACGAGTCCGCGCTGGCCGAGGCCTACACGGCGTACGGCGGTCTGGTCCGGCGCGTCGCCGTCCGGGTCACGCGCAGCACGGTGGCCGCCGAGGACGTGGCGCAGGAGGTCTTCGCCCAGCTGTGGAGCAGGCCGTACGCGTTCGACGCGGGCCGGGGCTCACTGCGCACCTGGCTGTCCGTGCTCGCGCACCGGCGGGCCGTGGACTGGGTGCGCAGCGAGGCGCGGCACCGCAAGGACACCCGGGCGGACGACTCGGCGCTGCACGCGATCCCGGACGCCGGGCCGGGTCCCGACGAGGCGGTCGTGGACCGCGAACGCGCGCTCCTGCTGCACTCCGCGCTGGCCGAACTCCCGCAGTCCCAGCGGGAGGTGGTGCACCTCGCCTACTTCGCGGGGCGCACCTACCGCCAGGCCGCCGTCGAGCTGGGCATCCCGGAGGGCACCGCGAAGACCCGGCTGCGGTCCGCGCTGCGGAAGCTGGCCGCGTCGCTGGCCGATGCGTCCGAACCGCCCGGGCCGTCCGGGCCGTCGGGATCACCCGGGCCGTCGGGGCCGCCCGATCCGCCGGACCCGGCGTGGGAGAGGGGCGCATGATGGCGGCAGGGGAAGGAGGCCTCCCGTGAGCGACGACCACGACGGCGTTCCCGAGCTGCTGGCCGCCTGGGCCCTCGGCGCGCTGCACCCCGCGGACGAGCGGGCCGTGCCGCCGCACCTGGCGGGGTGCGGGAGCTGCGCCGCGGAGGCG
>NZ_JABTYA010000273.1:0-1379 GCF_013302945.1 Streptomyces sp. 8P21H-1
AGGGCCCGGCGGGGCCGGCGGTAGACCGCGAGGCCGAGGGCGGTCGCGCCGGACACGACGGCGACGACGGAGCGCACGGCCAGGTCGAGCGTGCCGGCGCCGACGTCCCGGGCGACCTCGTCCTGGAGGCCGGAGAGCCGCTCCGGGTGGTCGACCAGGGCCTGGGAGCGGACCGGGTCGAGCTGGTCGACGGCCACGTCGAGGCGCAGTGGGGCGGTGTGGCTGCGCAGTTCGAGGGCGCCGAGCGGGGAGACGTTGATCTTCGTGCCGCCCGTGAGGGAGGGGCGCAGGGTCATCGTGGTGTCCATGGGGCCGACCGGCGTGCGGACGTTCCCCACGATCAGCAGGCCCAGCCACGCGCCGAGCAGGACGACGGCGACGAGGCCGAGCGCACGGGTGTACGGGTGCGGCTGGGCGACGAGTTCGACGGCCGGGTGGGTACGGCGGGAGCGGTAGTGGCGTACGAGGACGCGGGGGACTTTTCGCACGCGGTGCAGAGCGGCGGCAGCGGGGACGCGGGCCATTGGGGCCGTATGCCCAAGGGGCCGGACGGGTATGCGGTGCGGGCCGGGCACCCGCGGCATGCGCCTGCTGTCGCGGGCGGCCGTCCGTGCTGCTGCCCGTGCTTCTGCCCGCCGTGTCCGTACCGGACAATGGTCACGTGCTGGAGATGACGCGCGAGGAGTTCGAGGAACTGGTCGCCGAGGCGCTGGACCGGATCCCGCCGGAGCTGACGCGGCTGATGGACAACGTGGCGGTGTTCGTCGAGGACGAACCGCCCGCCGACGACCCCGAGCTGCTCGGGCTCTACGAGGGGACGCCGCTGACGGATCGCGGTGAGTGGTACGCGGGGGTGCTGCCGGACCGGATCACCGTCTACCGGGGGCCCACGCTGCGGATGTGCGGCACGCGCGAGGAGGTCGTGGCGGAGACCGAGGTGACCGTGGTGCACGAGATCGCCCACCACTTCGGCATCGACGACGAACGGCTGCACGCGCTGGGGTACGGCTGACGGCCGGCCACGGGCACCCGCCGTGCGCGGCGCGGGCGTCCGCTCGGCGTCCGCTCGGCGTTCGTCGCGTGCGGCCGCGTGTCCTCCCGTGGGCGGTGGGAGTTGGGCAGGGGGACTCCTCGTATCCCTCCCCGCGCTTCCGGCACCGGCACCGGTACTGGTACCCGCCGAGCAGGGGGACCCCTTTCGGAGGTAGCTGCCCGTGCGCGCCATGTACGTACCCGTCCGTCTGGCCGCCGCGGCGCTGGCCGTCGCCACCTCCGCCGGCTGCATGAGCGTCGGTGACGACGGGGGGAGCCGGGCCGAACCCTCCCACTCGGCGGCGCGGCAGGGCGGTGAGGCGCCCGACGGCGGGGCGGCGGTGAGC
>NZ_JABTYA010000274.1:0-226 GCF_013302945.1 Streptomyces sp. 8P21H-1
CCGCCGGCCCGCCGCCCCGGCCGCGGTGCCCGCCACCGGTGCCGCGCCGCTGACCCCCATCCAGCGCTGGCTGTTCGACAGCGCGGCCGAACGCGCGGGCCGTTTCGCCCAGACCCTGTCGTTCCGGGTCCCGGACGACCTGGACGCGACGGCGCTGGAGGACGCCCTCAACGACCTCGTCGCGCACCACGACGCACTGCGCTCACGCTTCTCCACCGGACCGGAC
>NZ_JABTYA010000274.1:265-749 GCF_013302945.1 Streptomyces sp. 8P21H-1
ACGGACACCGGGACGGACGCCGGGAGGGACACCGGGACGGACACCGGACCGGACACCGGGACGGACGCCGGGACGGACACCGGACCGGACACCGGGACGCGCGCCGGGGAGACCGGCGAGGGGATCGGCGAAGAGGCCGGTGAGGCCGCGGGCGTTCCCGGCACCCGCACGCAGCCGGGCCCCCTTTGGACCATTGAGGACCGCACACCCCGCGTCCGCCTGGCCCGCCACGCCGGACCGGACACCGACACACCCCACCACGGCGCCTTCGACCTGGGCCGCGGCCCGCTGCTGCGCGCCGTGCTGCACGACCGCGGCCCCGGCCGCTCCCGCGTACTGCACCTGGCCGTCCACCACCTGGTCGTCGACGGGGTGTCCTGGCGCGTGCTCCTGGAGGACCTGGACCGCGCCTACCGAGCCCGCCGGGAGGGCCGGGACGGACAGGCGGCGCTGCCCGCGAAGTCGGTGCCGCTGCGGCACTGGG
>NZ_JABTYA010000275.1:0-1483 GCF_013302945.1 Streptomyces sp. 8P21H-1
GTGCGCGCGACGGCCCGCACCGGCGAGGCCGTCGCCTTCGTCTTCCCCGGCCAGGGCTCCCAGTGGCCCGGCATGGCCCGCGAACTCCTGGACACCTCCGCGGTGTTCGCCGCCCGTCTCGGCCAGTGCGCCGACGCCCTCGCCCCGTACACCGGCTTCCCGCTCCCGGACGTCGTCCGCGGTGCGCCCGGCGCCCCCGGGCTCGACCGCCTGGACGTCGTGCAGCCCGCGCTGTTCGCGGTGATGGTCTCCCTCGCGGAGGTGTGGCGCGCCCACGGCGTCGAGCCCGCGGCCGTGGTCGGGCACAGCCAGGGGGAGATCGCCGCCGCCTGCGTCGCCGGAGCCCTCACCCTCGACGACGCCGCGAAGGTCGTGGCCCTGCGCGCCAGAGCGCTGCGGGCCCTCGCCGGGCGCGGCGGCATGGCGTCGGTGGCCCTGTCCGCCGACCGCGTACGGGAACGTCTCGCACCCTGGGACGGGCGGATCACGCTCGCCGCCGTGAACGGCCCCGATTCGACCGTCGTCTCCGGCGACCCCGAAGCCCTGGCCGGACTCCTCACGGCCCTGGAGGACGACGGCGTACGGGCCCGCGCCGTCCCCGTCGACTACGCCTCGCACGGTCCGCACGTCGAGGAGATCCGCGCGGAGCTGTCCGGGGCCCTGGCCGGTGTCGCGCCCCGCCCGGCCGCCGTGCCCTTCTACTCGACCGTCACCGGCGGCCTCCTGGACACCGGACGGCTCGACGCCGCCTACTGGTACGACAACCTCCGGCACACCGTCGAGTTCGAGCGGGCCACCCGCGCCCTGCTCGCCGACGGCCACCGCGTCCTCCTGGAGGTCGGCCCGCACCCCGTGCTGACCCCGGCCCTCCAGGACACCGCTGCCGCCGCCGGCACCGACGCCCTGGCCCTCGGCACGCTGCGCCGCGACGACGGCGGCCCGCGCCGGGTGCTCACCGCGCTCGCGGAACTGCACGTGCGCGGTGTCCGCGTCGACTGGGACACCGTCCTCGACGGACACCGCCGCCGGCGCGTCAACCTGCCCACGTACGCCTTCCAACGCGAACGCCTCTGGCTGGAGGAGAGCGGCGGACCCGCGGGCGACGCCAGCTCCCTCGGCCTCGACCCCTGCGGGCACCCGCTCCTCGGCGCCGTCGTCGCGCTCGCCGACAGCGAGGGCCTGCTGTTCACCGGCAGGCTCTCGCTGCGCACCCACCCCTGGCTCGCCGACCACACCGTCCGGGGCAACGCCCTGCTGCCCGGCACCGCGTTCCTCGAACTCGCCGTCCTCGCGGGCGACCGCGCCGGCTGCTCCCACATCGACGACCTCACGCTCGAAGCCCCCCTGACGCTGCCGCGGGACGGCGGCGTCGTCCTGCGCCTGTCCGTCGGCGCGCCGGCCGCCGACGGCACCCGCGCCCTGGCCCTGCACGCCCGCCCCGACGGCCCGGACCCGGACCCGGACGAGGGGTGGACCCGCCACG
>NZ_JABTYA010000276.1:0-4987 GCF_013302945.1 Streptomyces sp. 8P21H-1
CCCCCGGACCGCGGTACCGGCGTGCGGCTTTCGGGGGCCGGTGTCCGGGGGCCGGCGTGCGGCCTTCGGAGGCTCGTTCGGCTTCCGGGATTCGGCCGGTCTTCGGAGGCCCGGGCCGCGGGGGCGGGGAGCCCTACAGGAACGCCACGTTCACGATGTAGAAGCTGGCCGCGGCCACCAGGCCCGCCGCCGGCATCGTGATGAACCAGCCGAGGATGATGTTCTTGGCGACACCCCAGCGCACCGCGTTCACCCGCTTCGTCGCCCCGACCCCCATGATCGCGGAGGTGATGACGTGCGTCGTGGAGATCGGCGCGTGGAAGATGAACGCGGTCGTGAACATGATCGACGCACCGGTCGTCTCCGCGGCGAACCCCTGCGGGGGGTCCAGTTCGATGATCTTGCGCCCCAGCGTCCGCATGATGCGCCAGCCGCCCGCGTACGTACCCAGCGAGAGCATTATCGCGCACGCGACCTTGACCCAGACCGGAATCGGGTCGCCCGCCTCCTCGACGTCCGCGATGACCAGGGCCATCACCACGATGCCCATCGTCTTCTGGGCGTCCTGCAGACCGTGGCCGAGCGCCATGCCGGCCGCCGACACGGTCTGCGCGATCCGGAAACCGCGCTTGGCCTTGTGCGGGTTGGAGCGGCGGAAGAGCCACATGATCGCGCACATCACCAGGTAGCCGGCGATCAGGCCGACGACCGGGGAGATGAACATCGGGACGACGACCTTCTCCAGGACGCCGGACCAGATGACATCGATGCCGCCCGCGAGCGCGGCGCCCACCATGCCGCCGAACAGCGCGTGGGAGGAGGAGGACGGCAGGCCGAAGTACCAGGTGACGAGGTTCCACACGATGGCGCCCACCAGCGCGGCGAACAGGATCCACATCCCCTTGCTGCCGTGGGGTGTCGCGATCAGGCCCTCGCTGACGGTCTTGGCGACCCCGCTGCCCAGGAAGGCGCCGGCGAGGTTCATCACGGCGGCCATCGCGAGTGCCGCACGCGGCGTCAGCGCGCGCGTGGACACGGAGGTGGCGATGGCGTTGGCGGAGTCGTGGAAGCCGTTGGTGTAGGTGAATCCGAGCGCGACACCGATGGTCACGATCAAGGCGAAGGTGTCCATGAAGGGGTCAGGACTCCTTGACCGCGATGGTCTCCACCGTGTTGGCCACGTGCTCGAACGCGTCGGCGGCCTCTTCGAGGACGTCCACGATCTGCTTGAGCTTCAGCACCTCGATGGCCTCGTACTTGCCGTTGAAGAGCATGGCCAGCAGCTTGCGGTGGATCTGGTCGGCCTGGTTCTCCAGCCGGTTGACCTCGATCCAGTACTCGGTGAGGTTGTCCATCGTGCGCAGGTTCGGCATCGCCTCGGCGGTGAGTTCCGCGGCCCGTGCCAGCACCTCGATCTGCTGTTCGACGCCCTTCGGCAGGTCCTCCACGTTGTAGAGGACGACCAGGTCGACGGCCTCCTCCATGAAGTCCATGATGTCGTCGAGGGACGAGGCGAGGTTGTAGATGTCCTCGCGGTCGAAGGGCGTGATGAACGAGGAGTTCAGCTGGTGGAAGATCGCGTGTGTGGCGTCGTCACCGGCGTGTTCCGCGGCCCGCATACGCTCTGCGATCTCGGCTCGGTCGGACGCGTCCGCCCCGAGCAGTTCCATCAGGAGCTTCGAGCCCGTGACGATGTTGTCCGCGGAAGCGGCGAACATGTCGTAGAAGCTCGTCTCCCTGGGGGTCAGACGAAATCGCACGTGGGGTCCTCGGATTGCTTCGGTGTCGGTCAGGCTGATGCTAGGCGCATCATCCGGCCACGGCTAACGGCCGCCCACCAGTGTCGCCCATCGGGCACAGTGATCAGCACGGGGTCCCGCAAGGCCTCGGCCCAGTGCTCTATACCCGGCAAAGTTCGTTACCATATACCCGGTAGGGGTACCAGTCAGCAGGAGGACGCGATGACGACCACCGAGGCCGGCGCGACGGCGCCCTCCGGGAGGACCGCGGGGGCCGGTGCCGAGGAGGTCGTGACCGACCACGACCGCGGGATCCACGGCTACCACCAGCAGAAGGACGAGCACCTCAAGCGGCTGCGGCGGATCGAGGGGCAGGTCCGCGGTCTGCAGCGCATGGTCGACGAGGACGTCTACTGCATCGACATACTCACGCAGGTCTCCGCCTCCACGAAGGCCCTGCAGTCGTTCGCCCTCCAGCTGCTGGAGGAGCACCTGCGCCACTGCGTCGCCGACGCGGCGCTCAAGGGCGGCGCCGAGATCGACGCCAAGGTCGAGGAGGCGACGAAGGCGATCGCGCGGCTGCTGCGCACGTGACCCCGCGGGAGCGCGACCGCACCTGGCCCCGCGGTCGCACGTGTCACAGCCCCGCCCCCCTCATGGGGCGCGGGGCTGTCACCTTCCGGCGTCGTCACCTTCCGGCGGTGCCGCCGTGTTCCTCGAGGAAGCGTTCCTCCGCCGCCCTGAGCACCTCGTCGATACGGTCGGGGCTGAGCCGGTCCTCACGGGCGGTCGAGGCCGCGATGATCAGGTCGCCGCACAGCTCGATCTCGGCGAGGGCCACGTGGTCCTGAACTGCCGTACCGCGCGCCGGAGCCACGTGCATCACCTCTTCCTGCCGTCACCGACTTCCTAGAGTAGGGAGCGGGGCACGGACGGCGCATGGCACCAACGGACCATTTCCGGCCCGTGCGATCAGGCCTCTCACGGTCCCGCCCACGGCATCCGCCGCCCGGCCACTCCGTCATTCCTCCCTCACCCCTTCGCCGTTCCCCCGCATTCCGTCCCCCGTCCTGCGGACCGTCCCATCGGCTGTTCCCTCTTCCCCTGTTCCCTCTTCGGTCGGTCGCCCGCCCGGTCACTCGGCGATCCGGCCGGCGAAGATGTCCCCCTCGACCGGCAGGCGTACGTCGGCCTCGGCGCCGAAGTCGTACAGCAGGGTCGTGGAGGACACCGCGACCGTGTCCTTCCGCTGCCCGTTCACGAAGCTGAACCGGTGGCGGACCTTGCGGATGCGCCCCTGGTCGTCGAGGTAGACGTCGAAGGGGACCGCCGCCGTGGCGAAGCCCTTCGCCGCCGCCCGCAGCGCCGCCCGGTTGCCCGCGGAGGCGTCGCGCGCGGCCGCCACGAGGTCGGCGGTCCCCCGGTAGTGGCGTACGGCCGTGCCCGCGACCGACGTCCGCCCCACGTACGTCGCCCTCCGTGCGCCGCGCAGCAGCTCGGCGGCGGCGAACGGGTCGGTCGCGCCGCCCGTGACCAGGTTGCCGTCGGAGAGCGTGGCCGTGTCGACGCGCACCCATTTGTCGGCGGGCACGCCCGCGCCGCGGTTCTTCATGTAGAGGGCGCCCGGCGCGAGGAGTTCGGTGATGGGGCGGTGCTCGCCGATGCCGGCCGGGTCCTGCGGGAGGAAGACCTTCAGGCGGCCCGCCCGGCCCGCGAAGTCGTAGACGCCCTCGCCGCGGATGGTCACGCGGGTGCCGCCGGTGGCCATCTCCATCGACGTACGCGCCTTCGAGGTGCCGGCGCGGACCAGCTTCCCGGCGGCTCCGTGCAGTACCCGGACCGGGTCCTCGGCGGCCCGGGCGTCGTCGGAGGCGGCCCCGCTGCCCGAGCAGCCGGCGGCGCAGAGCAGCAGCCCCGTCGCCGCGGCGGCCAGGACGACCGCCCCGTCCCTGCGTGTTCGCTGCCGCTCCACCATCGCCTGCTACCCCCAGCCGGGACGTCCTTGGGCGGGCCTCGTGTCGTTCGGCTTAACGACGGCTGGGGGGTGTTGTCACGCCGGTGGGCGGCTTGGGGAAGCGTTTACCCTGCGTCGGTACCGTGGAGGCGTGCCACAGCAGGAAGAGATCACTCCCGTGGAACACCGGACGACGACGGTCGAGCAGGGTCGTTTCTGCCTGGCCCGGTGCACCTGCGGCTGGAAGGGCCCGGCCCGCCGGGCCAGGAGCCGTGCGCGGACGGACGCCGAGACCCATGCGGCGGAGGGCACCGGATGAAGGGGGCGCCGCCGTGAGGTGAGGGACGCGGGGAACCGCCCGCCGCGCTACGCGTGCCGCAGGACGGCCACCAGCTCGTCGACGAGTTCCCTGTCCCGGGCCTGGGTGAGCCGCTCCCGGGCCTCCGCCGGCGGCAGCCACACCACGCGGTCCACCTCGCGGTTGGGGACGAAGCGACCCCCCGTCGCCTCGGCGGCCCAGTAGCTGACCTGCTTGGGCCGCCCGTTGGCCAGGTAGCGGAGCGTCGTCAGACGGGGACCGGGGGCACACCGGTGCCCGGTCTCCTCCTCGACCTCGCGCACCGCTCCCGCCAGCGCGTCCTCGCCGCGCTTCAGCTTGCCCTTCGGATGCGACCAGTCGTCGTACTTCGGCCGGTGGACCAGGCAGATGCCGAGTCCGCCGCCGGCCGGTGAGCGGCGCCACAGTACGCAGCCCGCCGCGAGGACGGGGTCCTCGTCCCACTCGTGCACCAGGTCTCCCCTCGCGAGTACCGCACTCCGTGGGTCACGGAGTGCCGACCGTCTCCCTCATCCAGGCGCGCTGAAACGTGAACCGGGCCGCTTCCACCTCGTGTCGCTGGTCGGCGTGGAGCACCCCCAGCGCGTACGCCGTCGCCGGGGCGATCCGCGGGGTACGGGCCGCCGAGGCCGCCGCCGCGGCCGCCTCCGCCGCGTCGCGGTGCCGGTCCAGGGCCTGGCCGGCGTTCAGGATGCGTACGTCCACGAGGTCCTCGTCGCCGTACAGGACCTCGCGCGCGTAGCGGTGCAGGCGCAGCAGGAGGCGTACCTGGTGCCAGGGGGCGTCCTGCGGCTGCGGTGCCGTGTCGGTGGAGAGGCCGTGGACGAGGGCCTCCGAGTTGTAGGGGTGGCCGGCGGTGAGCAGGGGGAGCCCGGTGACGGCGTCGCGGAGGCGTTCCTCGGCGGCGGCGGCCAGCGGCCGCAGTCCCGGTCCCGGTCCCGTGGCCGCGGTCGCGGT
>NZ_JABTYA010000026.1:0-1514 GCF_013302945.1 Streptomyces sp. 8P21H-1
CCGTCCCACTCCGCGCGGCCGCGGTTGACCGTGACGAGCGGCGAGGTCTCGGTGAGCCCGTAGATCTGGATGAACTCCCAGCCCAGCTCGACCGTCACGCGCTCGATCGTGCGGGTCGGGGGCGGCGCGCCCGCGCAGACGATCCTGACCCGGTCGCGGCCGGGGACCGGGCCCTCCCAGCCGGCGGCGGCGTCGAGCACGGCGTTCAGGACGGCGGGCGCCGCGCACATCAGGGTGACGCCGTGCCGCTCGACACGGCGCAGGATCTCGGCCCCGTCGATCTGGCGGAGCACGATGTGCCGGCCGCCGACCCCGGTGATGCCGTACGGCATGCCCCAGCCGTTGGCGTGGAACATCGGGAGCGTGTGCAGGTAGACGTCACGGTCGCTGATCGTGGTGTGCAGGCCGAACACGGCCGAGTTCAGCCACAGGTTGCGGTGCGTGAGCTGGACCCCCTTGGGACGGGCGGTCGTTCCGGACGTGTAGTTGACGCTGGCCGTCGCGCCCTCGTCCGGCTCCGCCCACTCCCGCGGCTCGGTGCCGTGCAGGAAGAGGTCCTCGTCGTCGCCGAGGACGAACTTGTGCTTGACGTCGAGGGTGTCGAGCACCTCCGCGCGGGAGGGGTCCGCGTAGACGACCGAGGCGCCGGAGTGCCGCACGATGTACTCGATCTCCGGCCCCGTGAGCCGGAAGTTCACCGGTACGAGGACGCGTCCCCAGCCGGAGACGCCGAAGAACGAGGTGAGCAGCCGGGCCGAGTTCTGCGAGACGACCGCGACCCGTCCGCCCACCGGGACGTCCAGCCGGTCCAATGCGGCCGCCTGGGCGCGGGCGAGCGCCGCCAGTTCCCGGTAGGTGGGCTCGCCGAGGCTCGGCCCCGGCTGCTCCGGCTCGTCGACGACGGCGACGCGGTCCGGGTAGGCATGGGCCGCGCGATCGAGGAAGTCACGGACGGTCAGCGGGTAGTACACGACAGCACCTCCGGTTCGGTGGTTCCTTCCTACCTCGCCCGGCCGCTTCCGTACCCCGCGGACCCGTTGCGGATCGACGCGCTTCCCGAGTACTGTCCGAAACACCTAATCAAAATGTTGAATATGAATGGTGGGAGGCGGATGATGACGCACCCGTTCCGCAGGGCCGTCGAGGACGGTGACCGGGCGGCCCTCGTCGACCTGCTCGCCGAGGACGTCGTGTTCACCAGCCCGGTGGTGTTCGAGCCGTACACCGGAAAGGCGGTCACCTCCGCGATCCTGGGCGCCGTCATGCAGGTGTTCGAGGACTTCCGCTACGTCCGGGAGATCGCGGACCCCGGAGGCCGCGACCTCGCCCTGGTCTTCGAGGCGCGGGTGGGGGACCGCACCCTCCAGGGCTGCGACCTCCTGCACTTCGACGGGAGCGGCCGGATCGACGACTTCACCGTCATGGTCCGTCCCCTGTCGGGGGCCCGGGCCCTCCAGGCGGCGATGGCGGCCCGCCTCGGGGCCGCCACCGGGGAGGCCGCGGGCGGCGCGGCG
>NZ_JABTYA010000277.1:0-229 GCF_013302945.1 Streptomyces sp. 8P21H-1
CGGCCGTGCTGTCCGAGAGGGGCGCGACCCCGGTCCCGCCGAAGCCGTCCGCGGACGCGGAGCCGGCCGCTGACAGGCCACCGCCCGAGGCCCCGGCGCTCACACCGCCGCCGAGACCCAGCTCGGAGAGCGGCACGTCCCGGGAGACGGTGCCGCCACCGCCGGTGCCGCCGAGGTCACCGAGGTCACCGAGGTTGCCGAGGTTGCCGAGGTTGCCGAGGTTGCCGAG
>NZ_JABTYA010000277.1:254-1024 GCF_013302945.1 Streptomyces sp. 8P21H-1
CCGTCGAAGATCTCCGAGCGGTCGGTGTCCCCGGAGGAGTTGAGGTCGTGCAGATCCACCGTCTCGGTGTTGCCCTGCGGGTCGGTGAGGGTGGCGATGCCGGTGTCCGGGTCGATGACCTGGGTGCTGCCGTCCGGGAAGGTGGTGGTCAGCCGGCCGTTGTCCAGGGTGGTGGTGGAGCCGTCCGCGTTGGTGACCTTCGCACCGTACGTGAGGTCGGTGGTGGTGATGTTCCCGTCCGCGTCGGTGGTGGTGAGCAGCCCGTTGTCCGGGTCGAACACGGCTTTGCTGCCGTCCGCGAAGGTGGTGGTGAAGTCGCCGTTGCCGTCGAGTTCGGTGCTGCCGCCGGTGGGGGTCTCCAGGCCGGACCGGTCGGTGTTGAGGTCGCCCAGGTCGCCGATCGTCTCGGTGGTGATGCCCGAGTCGATGTCGCCCAGGTCGTTCAGATCGCCCAGGTCGTTCAGATCGCCGAGGCCGTTCAGGTCGCCGCGGCCGTTCTGGCCGTTGAGACCGCCCAGGCTGCCGAGGTTCTCGGTGGTGACGGTGCCGTCCGGGTCGGTGGTGGTGGCCTGGCCGGTCGCGGGATCCACGACCTGGGTGGTGCCGTCCGGGAAGTCGGTGGTCAGGTTGCCGCCACCGGCCATCTGGGTGTCGGCACCGGTGGGACCCTGGAGCACGCCGTCGCCGTTCAGGCTGCCGTTGAGGTCCGTGAGGCTGCCCAGGTCGGTCGTGGTGACGGTGCCGTCCGGGTCGGTGGTGGTGGCCTGGCC
>NZ_JABTYA010000277.1:1112-7315 GCF_013302945.1 Streptomyces sp. 8P21H-1
GAGCTTGCCGCCGTCGGCCTGTGTGGTCGCGCCGGTCGGGGTCCGGAGAGCGCCGCCCCCGGCGTTCAGCGAGCCGAGGCTGCCCAGGGCCGTGGTGATCGGTGTCTGGTCGGCCTGGAGCCGCTGGCCGTCACCGTTCTGGCCGTTCAGGTCGTCGTTCTGGCCGTTCCCGTTCAGGTCGTCGAAACTGCCCAGGCTCTCGGTGACCGGGTTGTTCTGGTTCAGCAGGTCGTCGAAGGTGTCGAGGTTCTGCGTGGTGAGCGCGTCGGGGTCGTTGAGGCCACCGAGGCTCTCCTGCACGGACTTGGCCTGTTCCTCGGCCTGGCGCTTGGCCTCCTCCTGCTCCTTCCTCTGCTCCTCGCGCATCTCGTCCTGGTACTTCTTGTCCTCGTCCCGCTGCTGGTTCTGCTCGTTGCGCAGCTCGTCCTGGTACTTCTTGTCCTCGTCCCGCTGCTGGTTCTGCTCGTTGCGCAGCTCGTCCTGGTACTTCTTGTCCTCGTCCCGCTGGCGCCGCTGCTCCTCACGCAGTTCGTCCTGGTACTTCTTGTTCTCCTCGTTCTGCTTGGCGATCTCCTCCTTCTCCTTCTTGAGCTGCTCCTTCTCGTACTCCTCCGCGGCCGTGCCGGTCGACTTCGGCTTGGGCACGTTCTCCGAGAAGTCCTTGCCCAGGTCGATGAAGTGGTTGTTCAGGTCGGACTGCACCTGGGCGGCGGGCTTGCCCAGGTACTCGTCGACGCCCTGGGTCCAGATCTTGACCGCCTTGTCGCCGACCTTCGCCCAGTTGGCGATGTCGGTCAGGTCGCCGTACTCCGGGTGCACCTGCGAGAAGCCACCCTGCGGGCTGTGGCGGACGGTCGTCATGTAGCGGGTGCTGGTCGACGTGATGTCCGTCTTGGCGACGTTGTTCGCGTCCACCCACTGGGCGAGGTCGTCCAGGACGTAGCGCAGCACCTGGTGCGGGTCGTAGTACGAGGACTTGGCCCAGGCCAGCCACGCGTCGAGCAGCTTCGTGGCGGCGTCCTCCAGGTGCTTTCGGCCGAGCGAGAGGGCCCGCGAGTACACGGTGTTGCCGGTGCCGGTGCCGTCGCCGGTACCGACCGAGGAGTCGAAGGTCTCGACGTAGCTGTCGTAGTTCTCGCGGATCTTCTTCAGCAGGCTGCGGAAGACGTCGGCCGCCTCGCCCTTCCAGCTCGCGTCGTCCCGGCTGAAGCGGTCCTCCCAGTCCTTCAGCACCGTCGCGTGGTCCCTGAAGAACTTCGCGGCGAAGTCGAAGGAGTCCCCGGTGGTGTTGAAGGAGTTCAGGTCCACCGCGGCGTCGCCGGCCACGCCCAGGTTGCTGAACCGGGCGTCCTTGCTGCTGCCGTTCAGCAGCGCGATGAGCGCCGCCCGCGGCCCGTTCATGTACCGGGCGAGCGGGATCGTGCTCATCTTGTCCTTGTTGTAGTCCGTGAACTCGTTGCCTTCGCGGACCTGGGCGTCGTGGACGTTGTCGGAGCCGGGACCGGCGAAGATGATCTCCTCGCCCGCCTTCACGCGGCCCTCGAAGACGATCCGGGCCTGCATGATCGACCGCTTCTTGCCGCTGTCGAAGAACCAGATGTCGTAGTCCTCGCCCTTGTTCGTCAGGAAGCCGGAGTCCTTGACGAGCAGGCTGAGGCTGCGCTCCTTGATGTCCATCCGGAAGAGCTTGCCGCCGTGGTCCGAACGGAGCGTGTCGAAGACGGTGGTCCGGTCCGGCACGGGATAGCCGGTGATGTGGGTGACCAGAGTGGCCCAGGTGTCGCTCGACGGGTCGCCTGCGTTGTCGAACTTGTCGAGATTGGCGACGGAGTTGGGATCGTACCGATCGGCCACCGGGCGCCCTTTCTGGTCGGTTGTCGTCCGTGCCGGCGCACCGCGTCCTCGTACGGATGGGCAGGCGTGTGTCGTTCACAGGGGTGCGCCGGGTGGCTGTACCGCCCCGGCCGGCGCGCGGTCGCGGATCAGTCCTCGTCGCGGGTCAGTCCTCGTCGAGGTCCTCGGTGGTGCCGGCGGTGAGCGTGTCGACCTCTTCGAAGGTCTGCAGCAGCGTCTGCGCGTCGATCGCCCCGAGGTTCTTGTCCTTGGTCTTGTTGGCTTCCTCGATGGTGTCCGTGAGCGCCTCCTTGAGTTCCTTGAAGAGGTCCATCTGGTCACCGAGCAGCTTGTCGATGGCCTCGGCCGCGGTACGGACGCCCTCGACCAGCTTGGGTCCCGAGACCAGGGGCTCGGTGACCATCTTGCCGATGCGCAGGAGCTGGGCGTCCTGGTTGAGGTTGTCCGCGGTGGTGTGCCCGTCGATGAGCTTGCCGAGCGGGCGGATGGTGGAGCCGTCGCCGTCCTCGCGGTGCTTCTTCGCGGCGGTGTGGACCGGCTGTACCTCGTTGTCCCGGAAGTTCTCCATCTGCTTGAGGTCGAAATGCTTGACGTCGGCCTTCTCACCGGCCATGGGACGATCTCCTGCTGCTTGGTTGCCGGACGGGACAGGACGGGACAGGACGGAACAGGAAAGGGCGGCGCGGCGGCCGGGCGGCGTCCGGCGCGTCCCCCAGGAGCCCTCGGAGCTCCCGCGGTTCCCGAGCGGGGGCCCGGTCCGTACCGGGCCCCGCCTCAGGACGGGCGGGAGGAGACTCCCGGAGCCCTAACGGGCCCGCACGTTGCCCCAGTTGTCGGCGCTCCTGCGCTCGTCGCGGGAGTGGTTGTCGTGGATGGTGCGGATCAGCTCGCCGTTGTCGCCGAGGAGCCGCGCCATGTTCTTGGTGGCGTTGTCCCACTCCGCCTGGACCACGCGGTACTGCTCCTGGTCCGCGCCCTCCCAGGTGCTGACGAGCGGCTTCAGCTCGTCCTCCAGGTTGTTGAGGGTCGTGATGATGCCCTGGGTCTGCTCCATCAGCTCCTCGATGGCCTGCTGAACCTTGGGGTACTGCACGTCGATGATGCCGTCGGCCATGACGTCTCCTCTCGAAGGCCGGGCGCCAGCCCGGGAAACTCACGAAGTCCGGTCCCCGCCGAAGGCCGGAGGGGGCCGGTACCGCGGGGTGGTTCAGCGCAGCGCTTCGAAGACGCCCTGGCTGGTCTTGCTGTTGAGGACCTCGGTCAGGTCCTGGTTCTCCTTCGCCAGGCGGTTGGCGGAGGTCACGTTCTCCTGGAGCGCGTCGATCATCGTGCTGATCTGGACGACGACCTTCTGTGCCTCGGTGTTCCAGCTGCGGAAGAGCTTCAGCAGGGCCTGGCCCTCGTCACCGCCGACGCCCGAACGCGCGGCGATCTGGGCGACGTTGTCCTGGATCCTCTCGACCTGGTCGCGGGCCGACTCCAGAGAGGAGACGCCCCCCAAGCCCTTGGCATAATCCGCTTTCCTCGCGGCACTGTCCGCCATGTCACGCTCCCTTCGTTCAGGCGCGTCTCGTCGCACCGTTGCCCGCTGAGGCTAAAGAGAAAACGGGGTTCCGCGCAATGCGTGCAGGGAAGATGTGAGGAACGGCCGGTTCGGCGGAATTCTCCTGCATGGCAACGGAGTTGTGCGGACGTTGCGGCGAGATGAACGGGCACGCCCGAAAACGGGCAAGCCGGACCCGAGGCGTCCGCCGGGTAACGGCGAAGCCTCGGAGAACGAACACGCAAAGAGACCGGGCGGTCACAAGGAAGGACCGCGCTCGGCATTGTGCGGGCCCCCGCGGGATTCCACGGGTCCGGCCGATCCCATTGCTTGAGCTTTTCCTGAGGTTTCACCTTCGTGTCCGGCCCTGTGTTTTCCCGTGCCCGTTTTTTGTTTCTTCTTTTCCCGCGGCGCGGTATGCGGTGTCAGCTCTGCGGAACGGTGCCCGCCGCACCCTCCGCGCCGCCGGCCTCGTCCGCGTCGCCTGCCTTGCCCGCCTCGCCGCCCTTGTCCGCGTCGCCGTCCTTGTCCGCGTCGCCCGCCTTGTCCGCGTCGCCGCACTCCGGAGCCGTGACCTTGGGCTTCACGGCTCCGGAGGCGGCGTCCGGGTCCAGGTCCGCGCCGGTCGGGAACGCCGCGAGCAGCGGTGCCGGTACGGAGCCGATGTCCCCGGCCTCGTACCCGAGTGCCGCCAGCGACTGCTTGGCGGGGACGCGGTACTTGACCCCGTTCTCGGCCACCAGGTAGGTGGTCCCGGCGTGCGCGGCGCCGCTCGCGTGCAGGGCCCGCACCAGGGCGCCGTGCCCCGGCCGCACCACCGTGGCGTCCGTCGGGACACAGGCCGGCTCCAGCGGCCGGTCGGTGCCCTGCGAGACCGCGACCGGGGCGAGCCGGTCCAGCGGGACCAGCACCGACCTGATCCGTACGCCGCCGTCGTCGCCGTCCACCTGCGCGCAGAGCGCGGTGCCGCGCTCCGCGGACTGCGGCAGGGGCGGTGCGTCCGGCAGTTCGTCGGAGCCGGCGGTACCCGCGTCCTTCGCCCGGTGCTCGCGCAGCGCGTCCGCACCGACCGTGCGCACCTCGGGCGACTTCCCCCGGTAGGCGTCCTTCTGGGTGGCCGGGTCGCCCAGCACCAGGGCGGCGCCGAGCCGGGTCAGCGGCACCAGGCCGTCCTCGCGCAGCAGCTGGTAGGTGCTGCCGCCGCCGGGCACGCTGACCTTGAAGAGCTGGCCGATCCGGCTGGCCTCGCCGCCGAGTTCGGGGCCCTCCTCGCCGCGCCCCTCCACCGCGGGCGGCTTCAGGGCGGGGCCGGGTGCCAGCGCGTCGAGGAACGCCGCCGAGACCGGCATCGGCTGCTGGGAGCCGTAGCCGAGGGCGTTGCGGGCGTCGGAGGCGCGGTCCAGCGGCAGCCGGCTGCCCCGCCACACCAGGTACTCGGTGCGGTCCGGGCCGCGTACCAGCACCCCGCGGTCGCGGCCGATGCCGCGGGAGTCCAGGGGCGTCCCGGCCGTGACCGTGGTGGCCCCGGGCTTGTCCACCCCGGTGCCCGCCACGGCGCCGGAGGTGTCGGGCAGCGCCCCGTCGGGGCCGGTGACGCACATGTGCCAGGCGCCGTCGTCGAGCTGCCCGGCCTCCGGCACGACGTCCGGGGCGCCGGGGAGACCGACCGGGGCGCCCACCGGGACACCCCGCAGGGAGGGGGTGCGCACGTCCGCGGTCGCCAGGTCGGAGCCGCCGATCAGCCGCGCGGAGGCGTAGTTGCGCACCGGGTGCAGTACGCCGTCGGTGCCGGTCCACAGATAGCGGGCACCGGTGTCGCGGTTGACCACCAGGTGCTTCCCGTCACGCCAGCCGTCGTTCCCGCCGGGGCGCAGCAGGCCGTAGACGGTGGCGCCCGCGCCGATCAGGACGGTGACCAGGACGCCGAAGACCACACCTCGGGTGGTGCGCCCGAGCGGGCTCTCCGGGGCGTCCGGGTCGGCCGTCAGCAGGCTGGAACTGAGCCTGCCCATCATGAACGTGTGGGCGTGTACCTGGTCTCTCTTGGACTGCACGGCCTCTCCTCAACTCCTTGTCCATGCCGCGGCGTACGGGTGTGCTCAGCCGAACAGGCCGCGCAGCCAGCCGAAGAGGCCGGCCGCCCACAGGGCGAGCGGCAGCAGCGCCACCGCGAGGCCGGTGTGCGCGAGTTCCGCCGCGCGGCCCCAGTACGGCAGCATCCGGCGGCCGGGCACCGTCCAGGCGGCGATCACGAGGGCGGCCGCGGCGGCGAGCAGCACCGCGAAGACCACCGCGCGCCCGTCGCCGTCCTGGTCCTGCGCCCAGGCGCGGGCGAGCAGCAGCAGTCCGAGGACACCGGGCACGGCCAGGGTCAGCCGCTGCCCGATGTGCACCAGCCCGCGGCAGTGCAGGAGCAGCAGCAGGCTCAGTGCGAGGGAGGTCAGCACCTCGGGCAGGTTCGGGCCCTCGGTCAGGACGACCAGGGCGGCCGCGGTGATGACGCCGGTGGCGGCGAAGAGCGCGGTGACCCAGCGCCCGGCCAGCTCGGTGCGCTCGGCGACCTCGTCGCCCGCGTAGGGCTCGATGCCCTCCTGGAGCTGGGCGGCGGAGGACGGCAGTGCGGGCAGCCGCATCCCGGCCAGTTTGAAGGCGAAGGGCGCCACCGCGCCCGCGGCGAGGACCACCACCGTCGCCACCAGGGCCACCGAGGCCGGCACACCCAGACCGGAGTAGGCGATCAGGCCGCCGGCGATCGCGGCCGCCACCGAGACCAGCGCGGTGGCGAAGAGGGCCGGGGCGCCGACCG
>NZ_JABTYA010000278.1:0-623 GCF_013302945.1 Streptomyces sp. 8P21H-1
CGGCGCGGCGCCCGAGGGCGCCGCGCCGCGGCCCGGTGACTCCGGCGTCTCCGGCGTCTCCGGGCAGAAGGCCCTGGCCGCCGCCCGCGAGGCATGGCGGGAGCTGCTGGAGACGGCTCCCGGGAAGGACGTCGACGACGTCGACTTCTTCGCCGCCGGCGGCGACTCGATCACCGCCGTGCAACTGGCCGCGCGGCTGCGGCAAGCCGGTTTCGACCTGTCGGTCCGCCGGATCTACCGGCACCCGACCCCGGCCGCCCTGGCCCGCTCACTCGCTTCGGCCCCGACCACGGCGGACCCTCCCCCGTCCCCCTCCCCGCATGACGCGCCCTCGTTCGCCGACGGCCCGGCAGCCGTGCCCGCACCCATGCCTGAGCCTGTTCCCGAGGCGGCTCCGCCCGGGGCCGGCCCCGCGGCGTCCACCCCTGGCGCGGTCCCGGACCTGTCCCCCGTCCAGTCCTGGTTCTTCGAGAAGGTGCGCGAGCACCGGGCGCACTGGAACCAGTCCGTCGCGGTGCGCCTGCACCGGCCCGTGGACCCGCTGCTGCTGCGCCTGGCCCTTCAGTCCGTCCTGGCCGCGCACCCCGCCCTGACCGCCCGTGTCGAGCCCGGCGGCCCGGCGG
>NZ_JABTYA010000279.1:0-5477 GCF_013302945.1 Streptomyces sp. 8P21H-1
CGGTCGCGTCGGTGTCCGCGCCGCCGGCCCGCAGGGCGGTGCCGTCCAGTCCCAGGGGCCGCAGCACCCGACCGGTGAGCAGGTCGTCCCAGGGGGTCGCGGTGGCGGCGGCCAGCGCGTGACCGAGCACGGCGACCCCGAAGTTGGAGTAGTGCCAGCGGGTGCCGGGCCGCCGGCGCTGCCGGCGGCGCAGGAAGGCGTCGACCACCCGCTGGTCCGGATAGCCGGCGTAGGGGTTGGCGCGGTGCCGGGGCAGGACCCGCGGGAAGAAGTCGACGGGCAGGGCGGGCAGTCCGGACGTGTGGGTGATCAGGTGGGCGAGGGTGACGGGGTCCTTGCCGACGCGGCGGGCCGGGTCGAGACAGGCGGCGGCGGGCTCGCCCCCGGACAGGACGCCCGACTCGGTCAGCTGGGCCAGGAGCAGTCCGGTGAACGTCTTGGAGGCCGAGCCGATCTCGTAGCGCAGCCGGTCGCGGGACACGGGCGGGGGCGGTCCGGTGCCGCCGCAGCGCACGGTCCGGTGGCCGTCCTGGGAGAGGGCGAGGACGACGTCGGGCGCGTCCATGACGTCGATGGCGTCGTCGAGGCGCCGCCGTACGGTCTCGCCGTCCGGCCGTTCCCGCGCCGGGGGACGGCGGGGCGGGAGCCGGCCGGTGACGCCGAACGGATCACCCGGCCAGGGGCGGGGCCGGGGCGTCATGCCGGTGCGTGCGCCAGCCGCGTCAGGGCGCGGGACGTGGCGAGTACGGAGGCGAAGGCGGCGACCAGCGTCGGGTGGTAGACGACGTCGAACACCTCGTCGGGGTCGCCCTCGGGCATCGTGCGCACCGCCGGCATCGCCCCGTCGGGCTGCTGGGCGGCGGCGAACCCCTCCCAGGCGCGCTCGTCCAGCGTGGGGTGCGGCAGGCAGGCGTCGACGACGAGCAGTTCGCCCAGCAGGTCCCAGCGCCGCAGGTCGAGCCAGTCGTCCAGCCAGACCGGCAGCCAGGCGGCCAGATAGCCGGCCAGCGGCGCGGGCAGGCCCCCGGGGTTCTCCCCCCAGTCGGTGAGGTGGAAGACCGTGTGCGTGATGTCGTACGCGGTGTTGCCCTCCACCGTCCAGGGCTCGGGGGTGCGTCCGAGCCACGTCCTGCCGACGACCTCGGCCTCCGGCGGCCGGGGCGGGAGCCCGAAGCGGCGCTGGAAGGCGGACAGCCCGAGCCGGCGCACCGGCGGCAGTTCCTGGGCGGCGAAGCTCTCCAGCCCCTGGTTGAACCGGAAGGTCCGCTCGATCCCGGGGTGGCTGTAGCCCAGCTCCTTGAACGGCAGGTAGACCTCGAAGGGGATGGGGGAGAGGGGCTCGACGCGCTGGCCGCGGACCAGCATCCGGCCGCCGTCCAGCGTGTGCGCCCAGGCGTGGTCGAGCAGCTGCCGTGCCAGCCGCGCCTGCCGGGACCCGGCCACCCCCTCGCGGAACAGCACCTTGCAGATGATCGCCAGTTCGCCGACCGGTTTGAAGCGGTCCAGGAAGCCCACCTCCGGGTCGGCGTCCTCCTCCAGGCGGAACCCGTCCCGGTGCGCGTGCAGCCACTCCAGGGCGCCGGCCCCGACGGAGTGGACGAGGCGGGTGCCGGCACCGGTCATCTCAGTACTCCTTGTGCTCCCTGTGCTCCTTGCACTCCTTGCACTCCTTGCCCGTTCTGTCCCGGACGCGCCGCGGGCCCGGCGGCGCGCGCCGCCCCGCCGTCCTCATGGTCCTCATGGTCCTCGTGTCGCTCATGGCGCTCGCGCAGCCGGCGGGCGGTGAGCACGGCGGCGTAGGCCGTCATCAGGGTCGAGTGGTAGCAGCCGGGGAAGTCGTGTGCGGGCGGATGTCCCTCCCGTCCGGAGCCGGCCTCGGGGACGGCGCCGGACGCGTCCTGCGCCCGCGCGAGTGCGGCCCAGGACTCCCGCAGCATCACGCGGTCCGGCGGTCCGGGCAGGCTGCCGGCCACGGCCAGCAGTTCGCAGCCCAGATCCCACCGCTCGTGCTCCAGGCAGGTGTCCAGCCAGGGCGGCAGCCACTGCCGGAGGTACTCCGCGAGGTGCGGGGGGACGCCCTGCGGGACCAGGCCCCAGTCGCTGATGTGGAAGACCACGTGGGTGAGGGTGTAGCCGGAGTCCCGTTCGAACGTCCACGGCTCCGGAAGACCGCCGAGCCAGGTCCGCCGCAGTGCCCGCGCCATGTCGTCGTGGGGCGGGACGCCGCCGCGGCGCTCGGAGTTGAGGACGCTCAGGCGGCGGTTGGGCTGCTGCTCCGTCACCTGCCAGCTGCGGGTGCGGGCCACCGTCGCGGTGGCCTTCTCGTAGCCGGGGTGGCGCAGCCCGGCCGACGCGAACGCCGCGTAGATCTCCAGGGGGTACGTCGCGAAGGGTTCGAGACGCTGCAGCTCCAGGAGGAGGTCGCCGCAGCGCACCTGCTGCCAGGCGAAGGCCAGCAGGTCGGAGGCGGTCTCGTGGAGCGGGTCGGCCGGTCCGGTGTGCCGGCGGACGCTGACGCACACCTGGGCCAGCTCCCCGAGCGGCTTCCAGGTGAAGTTCACACTGCCGTGCTCGGCGAGCGCGTCGTCGCCGAGCGCGAAGTCGTCGCGGTGGGCGGACAGCCAGGCCAGCGCGGCCCCGCCGACCGCCAGGACGTCGCCGGCCCTCACACCGGTGCTCCGGTCCGCATCAGCCGCGCCGCCTCCACCTGGAGCGCCACGCGGGGATCGGTGTCGCCCATCTGCGCCACGAACTCCAGTCCGGCCTCCAGGCCGAGCGTCCGCGGGACGTCGTCGAGGAGGACCAGCCAGCGTCCCGCTCCCGCCGCCTGCAGCCAGTCGCGGCGGCGGACCGCACGGACGAAACCCCGGGCGACGTCGAGGGGACGGCCGCGGGCCACGCGGGTCACCGCGCAGTCCCCGGCCGGGACCGCGAGCGGGGCCAGCACGGCCAGTTGATGGGTCAGCGACTGCCACGGGGCGTCCTCCAGCCAGGCCGCCCGGGGCTCCGCCCCATGGTCCGGCGCGCCGTCGAAGGACGCGTCCAGTCGCCGGAGTGCTTGCTGCATGGCCCAGTGGCTCCACACCGAGGCGGGAGAGGCGTGCGCGGGGGGCGGATAGACGCGTACGGCCCTGCCGAACACGGCGAGGTCGTCGGGTCCCGGGGGCGTACGCCGCAGGACGCTCGGCAGGACGGCGTCCGCTCCCACCACCCGTACGGCGGCGAGGGCCGGGCCGTCGGCCGCCTCGGGCCCGCCGGCTTCCATGACGCTGCCGGCCAGCCGGAAAGGGCCCCCGCTCCGAAGAGCGGAGACCAGTTCCGACGTGAGGCCCTGCACCGCGCCCGTCAGAGGGGTCGAAGTGCCTGACTGCTCCATGTGTCTGCCCCGTCAGCCCTTCTTCGGGCGGGGAGTCGGAGGGGACAGCAGGAGTTGCCCTCCTCCGGCCTGCAGGGCGAGCGCCGCGCACTCGCGGCTGTCACGGTAGGAGCCGTCGGCCTCGACGGGGTCCAGAGCCGCCTCGACGTCCTGGATCTCGGTGAGCTTGTCGGTCAGGAACTCGGTGGAGGACATACCACCATCTCCTTTACGAGAGACGTATTCTTCTCCGGTACGAGTGACCGCTTTGTAGTGACTTATTCATAATAATTGGATTTGTCCTTTTAATGCGATGTTCAACTTTCCTTCGCCGGAGAACCCGAGCCGCCGGGCCACCGGAACGGCGGTTGCCGAATTCCGGCAACAACTTGCCATTCATCTGGGGTACTTCAGTCGTTTTCTTTCGCATGTCCTCGCGGAAGAACTGTCCCGGTGACTCCCTCGACTCCATACGGACTGAAGCACCGCGTTCGAGAAACCGTGCGCAGGTGATCGCCGCCGCCGTGGTCGGCGCCGTGTGCACGCTGGTGGCGGCAGGGCTGCTGCTGGTCGGCACGCCGGCCGCGATCGGCGAGGGGCGAGCCTTCGAGAGCGCGGCCCGCTGCGCCCCGGACGACGACGGGTCCGGCGACTGCCTGCGGACCGTGGCGCGCGTGTCGACCGGACCGAGCGCGTACCGAGCCGCGGGACGCCCATGTACCGGCTGTACGTCGTCCGGGCGGACGGGGACACCGGCCGGGCCACGCTCGGGGGGAGCCCGCCGGAGCCGCCGCTCGCCTCCTCCGGAGCGGACGTCCACGTCACCTACTGGCGGGGGCAGATCCGGTACGTCGACTTCGGCAGCGGACGCGAGTACACCCGCGCGGACCCCCGGGACGACTACAAGCTCCTCGCCGCGTGCGGTCTCGCGATCGGTCTCTACGGCACGGACTTCCTGTGGTGCGGGTACTGGCGGACCCGGCACGCCCGGACGGCGAGGAGGATGCGGGCGTGGCAGATCGCCCTGCCCTTCGTGGCGAGTGGCTGTCTGGCCCTCCTCGGCGGGTTCGCGCCCTGGGTCACCGACGACATGGGCGCGGCGCTCCGCCTCGTCGGACAGGGCACGGCGGCCGTGGCGGCCGGGTGCCTGCCGGTGGCCCTGTTCCTGCGGCGGCGCCCGCCCGGCGACGACACCGTCACCGTACGGCCGTCCGTGCCCGTGGGGGAGCGGCGCTTCCCGGGGCAGATCCTGGGCGAGGTCCCCCACGCGGGGCAGGGCACCCACCTGCTGGCCGCCGACGGCCGCCTCATGACGACACCGGGCCACGCGGGTGCGGCCTTCCGCCGGGCGGTGCCTCCCACGCTGACTCCGCTCCGGGTCCGCCACCCGTACTGGACGGACCCCTCCCCCGGGCGTACCAAGGCCGGGCATGGGTCCTGGAGTGCGAGGACGGCGGCGTACCGGTCCGGGTGGTCACCCACCGGAAGCACATGCCGTGGGTCCTGGGGGCGCTGGCACCGCGCCCGCGGAACCCGTCGCCGGACCGGCACCGGACCGCCGCCGGCCGGTCCGGCGACCCGACCGGGTGAGGGTGCGGTAATCCGGGTGCGGCGGGGTAAAGGGGGGTCGATCAGTCCCCATCGAGAAGGAGCCGAGGATGACTGACGACGCCTATCTGTTCCTGCTTGACGACGCGTCCGTGCGGCTCGGCGTGTCGCCGGCCGCCGTCGGTGACCTCGCCTGCATGGAGACGACCGCGGTACGCGCGTGGCTGGAGGCCCAGGGCAGCACGCCCACCGCCCCGGAACTGCGCCTGCTGCCGCCGGAGGAGACGGGAGCCCTGCCCGAGGGCGCGGAGCGGCTGCCCGTGCCGCTGAGCGACGAGGAGCTGAGCCGCGTACGACAGCAGTCCGGTCCGGAGGTGCTGGCCCGGGTCGAGCGGGAGCTGCTGTCCTACCGCGACTGCGCGGACGGCCGGGACGACCTGATCGGACGGGCACTGGCCGCGGGCGTGTCGCCGCACCGCATCGTGGAACTGACCGGGGAGGACCCGGCGACGGTGACGGCGGCGGCCGCCGGCTGACGGCGGGGCGGCGGGCAGAAGGTCCGGGGCGCGGGGCG
>NZ_JABTYA010000280.1:0-2290 GCF_013302945.1 Streptomyces sp. 8P21H-1
CCCACCGGGGCCCCGCCCGGGGGCGCCCCGCTTCACCGCGTCACGTCACATCCCGTACGCGGCGAAGGCGGCCGGCAGGGCACCGGCGGCGTGTCCGGCGGGGCGGCGGCAAGGCGTCGGCGGGGTATCGGCGAGGCGCTCGGCGGGGCACGGCAAGGTGCCTGACAGGGGGTGCACGAGGGGCTTGCGACACGCATCGTGCGCCTCTTGTGCGCCCTATGTCGCCACGGAACCTTCCTTCGATAAGCTGTACCGAACCCGCCCGCCGCATATGCCGCGGTGCCGCGCCGTCCCTGCGGCCTCCGGGTGTTCCGCATTCTCCGTACGTCTCGCAGGATTTCGAGAATCTCGCAGCTCAAGCTCAAGGAGAGTCATCGAGCGATGGCCGGTCCAGCGTTCCGCGCCGCCGCCGTCCGGGTGCGCGTCCCCGCCACCAGCGCCAACCTCGGCCCGGGCTTCGACGCCCTCGGCCTGTCCCTGGGGCTGTACGACGACGTGGTCGTCCGGGTGGCCGACTCCGGGCTGGACATCGACATCGCGGGAGAGGGGAGCGAGACGCTCCCGCGCGACGAGCGCCACCTCCTCGTACGCTCCCTGCGCACCGCCTTCGACCTGCTGGGCGGACAGCCCCGCGGCCTGGAGATCGTCTGCGCCAACCGCATCCCGCACGGCCGCGGCCTCGGCTCCTCGTCCGCCGCGATCTGCGCCGGCATCGTCGCCGCCCGCGCCGTGACCATAGGCGGCGACGGCAAGCTCGACGACACCGCGCTCCTGGAGCTCGCCACCGAGATCGAGGGACACCCCGACAACGTGGCGGCGTGTCTGCTCGGCGGCTTCACCCTCTCCTGGATGGAGAGCGGAGCCGCGCGCGCCATCAGGATGGACCCCGCGGACTCCGTCGTTCCGGTGGTCTTCGTACCCGGCAGGGCCGTGCTCACCGAGACCGCCCGCGGTCTGCTCCCGCGCACCGTCCCGCACGTCGACGCCGCCACCAACGCGGGCCGCGCCGCCCTGCTCGTCGAGGCGCTGACCAGGCGTCCCGAGCTGCTGCTGCCCGCCACCGAGGACCGGCTGCACCAGGAGTACCGCGCCCCGGCCATGCCGGAGAGCGCGGCGCTGGTGGAGCGGCTGCGGGCCGACGGGGTCCCCGCGGTCATCTCCGGCGCCGGGCCCACCGTGCTCGCGCTCGCCGACGAGGCCGCGGCCGACAAGGTCGCACGACTGGCGGGCGAGGGCTGGGCGGCCAACCGGCTGGCCCTCGACGCCACGGGAGCGAGCGTGCTGCCGCTTGCTCCGTGACACTCGGTTGCCGGATTTCGAGAGGGGGAATGTTTGTTGGATCCGGTAGTGTTAACCTCAAGTCTGCACCCGACCCCACCATGGCGAGGTGCTTCACGTCCCCGTCCGGGACAACCATTCTTCCGGGAGCCCCCCAAACTGCTTTGTGCCATGCATCGGGTTGCATTGGGTGCTACGCGCGCTGAGCGGTGCTGAGCACGCTCCGGAACCGGCGTGAACGAGCCGATGGACACAGCACCTCAGGTCCATGGCCCCGGGAAACGTCATCCCAGAAGTTCCCTCCGCCTTTTGGCGGACCACCGCCCCGGCACGGTCCACACAGCAAGGACCACTGTCGGACAGCACAACCGGTCGCCGAGCCAGACAGGCCGACGTCCGCTCCAGGGAAGGACCCTTCGTGAGCGACACCACCGATCTGATGGGCGCACGTGTCGAGGAGACCGCTGCCGCGCCCGCCACGGACGCCTCCGCGCCTGCCACCGGTGCCGGCTCCCGTCGGCGCCGCGGTACCGGCCTCGAGGGCATGGTGCTGGCCGAGTTGCAGCAGGTCGCATCCGGCCTCGGCATCAGGGGCACCGCGCGGATGCGCAAGAGTCAGCTGATCGAGGTCATCAAGGAGGCGCAGGCCGGAGGCGGTGCTTCCCCCAAGGCCGCGTCCGCCGCCGGCGCCGACGCCGAGGCGAAGCCCAAGCGCCGGGCCACCTCGAAGGCTCGTACGGGTGACGAGACCGTCCCCGCCGACGGGAAGAAGGCGGACGCCGAGGCCGGGAAGGCCGTGGCGCAGCAGCAGATCGAGATCCCCGGCCAGCCCGACGGCGGCCCCTCCCGCGGTGAGGCCGAGGACGCCCCGGCCGAGCGCCGCCGCCGTCGCGCCACCGCCGACGCGGGCAGCCCGGAGACGGTCACCGCCGAGGCGAGGACCGAGCTGAAGACCGAGCCGAGGGCCGAGGCACCCGCGCAGCCCCAGGGCGAGCCCAGGGGCTGCGCGGGT
>NZ_JABTYA010000281.1:0-513 GCF_013302945.1 Streptomyces sp. 8P21H-1
CGCGGACGAGGGCGCCACACAGCTTCTTCCGCCGGTCGGACCGGGCGCGCTGCCGCCCGAGATGCCCGCCGCGGGTGCGCCGTCCGACGCGACGTCCGCCGAGTCCACCCACTACCTCGGCCGCGTCCCCCGGGACGGCTCCGGACCGGCGCGGGGCGGGACCGGCGCGGGCCCCCTGCCCCCGGCCGTGGACCCCGACGCCCAGCCGACGCAGTTCATGGCACCGGTGCCCGCACAGCCGGACGCGAACGGCTACGGGGTACGTCCGGGGGGACCGGGCGGAGCGGGTGCGCCGGGCGGGGCGGGCGGGCCGGAGGACCGGCAGCAGCCGCCGGCCGAGTTCGACAACCTCTTCCGGTCCGACGCCGCGGGCTCCACGCAGCAGCAGCCCCTGGCGGGCCGGCCGCGGACCAGGTCGCAGGGAAGACGCCCGGGTAGCGCCTCCCCGGAGTTCGGCACCGCGGCCGGCTTCGGCACGCCGTCCGGTCCCGGCACCCCCCGCGGCGCCGGTGC
>NZ_JABTYA010000282.1:0-3397 GCF_013302945.1 Streptomyces sp. 8P21H-1
CCCCGGCCGGGGGGAGGCCGCGGAGGAGGACGAGGCGACGGGCGCCGCGGCCCTGCACCTGACGGCCCTGCTGGGCCGCGCCCTGAACATCACCCAGGGCAAAGGCTCCCAACTCCTCACGGCCCCCCAGCCGGAGGGCTGGCTGGAACTGGCCGGAAGAGTGTTCCTGGAACGCTGACCCCCGCCCCCGAGGGGCGCGGGGAACTGCGCGGTCTTTTGCCTTTGAGGGGCACGGGAGACGGCACGGTCTTTGCTTTTAAGGGGCGCGGGGAACTGCGCGGTCTTTTGCCTTTGAGGGGCACGGGAGACGGCACGGTCTTTGCTTTTAAGGGGCGCGGGGAACTGCGCGGTCTTTTGCCTTTGAGGGGCACGGGAGACGGCACGGTCCCTGCTTTCAAGGGGCGCGGGGAACTGCGCGGCCAGCCCTCACCGCCCTGCACCCGAGAACGAACCCGCACCCACCCCCACCGACAACCCCCACCCCAGTGGAACGCTCACGCGCTGATGCGGAACTCTTCCCCCAGCGCCCGGAACACCCCCGTGTTCAACGCGAACGCCCGCCGGCACTCGGCGACGATCCGCTGCTTCTCCAGATCGTCCGCGGCCACCCCGTCGAGCAGCTCCCGGTACTCCCGCTTGAACGCCGCCGGGTTCCCGATCTCCTCGAAGACGTAGAACCGCACCCCGTCGCCCTTGCGCGCGAACCCCCACGTCTTCTCCGCCCTGCCGCGGATGATCTGCCCACCGGAGAGGTCGCCGAGATAGCGCGTGTAGTGGTGCGCGACGTACCCGCCGGGCCACGTCAGGGCGCACTCGGTGATCCGGTCGGCGTACTCCCGCGTCGCGGGCAGCGCGGCGAGCCCCTCGCGCCACCCCGTGCCCCGCAGGTGCGCGAGGTCCCGCTCCAGCGCGGCGAGCCGCATCAGCTCGGGCCGGACGAACGGGCCCGCCACCGGGTCCCCGGACAGTTCGGGGGCCGCCGCCTCCAGCGCGGCGTAGACGAACCACAGCTGCTCGGTGTAGCGCGCGTACGCGTCCACCCCGAGCCGGCCGCCGAGCAGGTCGCTCATGAACGTCGAGGTCTCCGCCTCCACGTGCTGTTCGTGGGACGCGGTGCGGATGAGCGTGGAGAAGGGTGTGCCCGACGCGTTCATGGGACCTCCGGGGGCGAACGGGGGAGACGGGAGCCGGACCAATCTTCTATGGTTAGGCTTACCTAAGTCAACAGGTTTCCGACGCGCTGTCGGTAAAACCGTACCCGGAATCTCCCCCGCCTCCACATGAAAGAGCCGCCCGCTCGGGACGAGCGGACGGCGGTGTGGCGAACCGGAGAACGGCTGAACCGGAGAACGACTACGGCAGCGTGAGGATCTCGGCCCCGCTGTCCGTGACGACCAGCGTGTGCTCGAACTGCGCGGTCCGCCGCCGGTCCTTCGTGACGACGGTCCACCCGTCGTCCCACATCTCGTACTCGTACGTCCCGAGCGTCAGCATCGGCTCGATCGTGAACGTCATCCCCGGCCGGATCACGGTCGTGGCGTGCGGACTGTCGTAGTGCGGGACGATCAGCCCGGAGTGGAACGACGAGTTGATGCCGTGCCCGGTGAAGTCCCGCACGACCCCGTACCCGAAGCGCTTCGCGTACGACTCGATGACCCGGCCGATGATGTTGAGCTGCCGGCCGGGCTTGACCGCCTTGATGGCCCGCTCCAGCGACTCCCGGGTCCGCTCGACCAGCAGCCGCGACTCCTCGTCCACGTCGCCGACGAGGTACGTGGCGTTGTTGTCGCCGTGCACGCCCCCGATGTACGCCGTCACGTCGAGGTTGATGATGTCGCCGTCCCGCAGGACCGTGGAGTCCGGGATGCCGTGGCAGATGACCTCGTTCACGGAGGTGCACAGGGACTTCGGGAAGCCGCGGTAACCGAGCGTGGAGGGGTAGGCGCCGTGGTCGCACATGTACTCGTGCGCGACGCGGTCCAGCTCGTCCGTGGTGACACCGGGCGCGATGAGCTTCGCGGCCTCCGCCATCGCCCGCGCGGCGATCCGGCCGGCGACCCGCATCGCCTCGACCGTCTCGGGCGTCTGCACCTCGGGACCGGTGTACGGGGTCGGTGCGGGCTTGCCGACGTACTCGGGGCGGCGGATGTTCCCGGGCACGGAACGGGTGGGGGAGAGCTCCCCTGGAACGAGCAGCGACTGGCCAGACATGCCAGGGAGTCTAACCAGCGCGCACGGGGGAACATGTCGGTGGCGAGAGGAGCTGGTCATGGCCCTGTTCAAGAAGCGTACGGTCGGCAAACCGGGCGAGTGGTACTACTGCCTGGAGCACAAGAAGGTCGAGGAGGGCCCCGAGTGCCCCGCGAAGGACCGCTTCGGTCCCTACGCGTCCCGCACGGAGGCCCAGCGGGCGATGGACACCGCCCGTGAACGCAATCTCGACTGGGAGACGGACCCCAGGTGGCACGATCCCGCTCCGCGGGGCGCGGACGAGAACTGAACCCCTTCCCCCCCGCCCCCCGACCGTCCGGGGGCGCGGGGAACCGCGCGACCGGCCGCATACGGCCCGCCCCTACGAACCGGTCCCGGCCACCCCTTCCCCGCCCCCTCCCCCTCCCCGCAGGGACTTCATCCGCACCGCGTGCTCGTTCGTCCGCACGTCGTACGCCATGAGCTTCGGCAGGCACAAGGCCAGCGCCCCCACGGCGGCCACGCACATCACGCCCCCGGTCCACACGGACGCCCGCACCGAGAGGAGCGCGGCCATCCCGCCCGCGCGGACCTGCCCCAGCTGCGGCCCCACCGAGTACGACAGCAGCTCTATCCCCGCCAGCCGCCCCCGCAGCTCGTCCGGGATGGTCTGGTTCCACATGGCCGCCCGGAAGATCCCGCTGACCATGTCGCAGGAGCCGGCGAGCGTCAGGAACAGCAGCACCAGCCACACGTCGCGCACCGCGCCCGCGGCCACCATCGCCACCCCCCAGCAGGCCGCCGCCAGCACCACCGCCCGCCCGTGCCGGTGGACCCGCGAGGTCCACCCACTGGTGAGGCTCACCAGCAGCGACCCGGCGGGCAGGGCGGCGTACATCAGTCCCAGCGACCACTCGGCGTCCAGCTCGTCCGCCAGGAACGGCAGTACGGCGAGCGGGAAGGCGAAGAACATGGCCGCCAGGTCGATCGCGTACGTACCCAGCAGCTCCTTGCGGCTCCACGCGTACCGGGCCCCCTCCGCGATCGCCCGCAGCGACGGCTTGGCCGCCTCGTGCGCGGCGGGCGACGAGGCGAGCCCCACGGCCAGCACGAGGGAGACCACGAAGGTGGCGAGGTCCGCGGCATAGGCCCAGCCGAGCCCCGCGTACGCCACGACGAGCCCCGCCACCGCCGGGCCGGCGACCCC
>NZ_JABTYA010000283.1:0-6031 GCF_013302945.1 Streptomyces sp. 8P21H-1
CCGTCCGTGCCGGACCAGATGCCCGCCTCCACGCCCACGCCCCGCTCCAGCAGCGCGGCGGCGACCTCCTCGGCGCCCGGCTCGTGCCAGTTGACCGAGGCGTGGTCCGGCAGGACGCTCCACTCGTGCACGCGCGCGACGCGGGCGGCGGGGTCGGGCTCGGCCCAGGCCCCGGTGCTCACCCCGACGGGAACGGCCACGCGTGACCGGATTTCGTCCAGCGTCGCCGCAACCGCTTTCGGCGACAGGGTGTCTTCTCCACAGGGGGACTTGGGATGCACATGGATGTCCGACGCCCCGGCCGCGACGGCTTCCGCCGCGGAACCGGCCATCGCTTTCGGCGACAGCGGCACGAGCGCACCGTCGCCGGACCCGCGTCTCCCGTTCACACAGACCTGCACCATGCCCCCGATGGTGCCAGGTGGCACCGACAACCGGAGACCGAAAGGGGATCAGGCGATGAGCCTGGCCATCTGCTCGCTCAAATGGGAAGCCGCACGCACGGGGGCCCAGAAGATCACGTACGACAGCGACGGGTACCACCTGGTGCGCTTCCCGTACGTCACGGGTGATGAGCAGTACGACCGCTGGAACATGCACGACCCGGCGAAGGGCGGCACCACCGCGTCGAAGTTCCCGGACGCCCGCTCGGGACTGATATGGCCGAGCCACGACGGCTGGGGCGTCCTGTCCGCGCTGGTCTTCTGGGAGGCGGACGCCGCCGGACTGGAGTACCGGGCGCGCTTCGTGCGCGACCCGCTGGACCCCACGAAGTACAACTCGACGGCCACCACCGACTGCGCGCCCACCCGCGGCGGCCAGTACCGGTCCTACCTGTGGCAGATGTTCGTCCACCCGGGCACGCCGCTCGGCCTGAAGGTCTCCGTGCGCGGCGCGGGCGACAGGAAGATCGCCACGCCGATGATGCTCGCCGAGTTCAAGCTCGCCATCCACACCGACGTCAAGGTCCCGTAGGCACTCGTCCGGGGGTGCGGTTCCGCCGGCGCACCCCCGGCGTCCCCTATCCTCCGACCCCCACCAGCAGGCGGCCCCTCTGGCAGTCGGCCAGGGCCTCGGGGGTCAGGACCGGTCGCGGGACCACGATTCCGCAGGCGGTGCAGACCGGGCCCGAGGACGGCTCGTGGGCCAGGTCGTACTTCCAGACGAGGTGCTCGCCCGAGCACACCGGGCAGCCGGTGCCCGGCTCCCGCTCCAGCGCGTCGATCAGCCGGCGCAGCACCTCGGCCAGCGGCCCGTGCGGGTGGACCCCGGGGTCGTCGCACCAGGCGACCCCGAAACCGCCCCAGGTGAGCCGGTGCCAGTCGTCCACGCTGCCGGGGCTGCGCAGACCGTCGTGCTTCTCCTTCTTGCGGCGCCGGGCGAACCCGGCCTCGTAGGCGAGCCAGACGGAGCGGGCCTCCTCCAGTTCGTCCAGTGCGGCCACGAGCCGCGCCGGATCGGGGGACCGGTCCTCGGGCCCGAACCCGGCCCGGGAGCACAGGTGGTCCCAGGTCGCCCGGTGGCCGTAAGGAGCGAACCGCTCAAGGCACTTGCGCAGTGAATAGCGCCGCAGTGCCAGATCGTTCCTCGGGTCGCGCACCTGTCTCGCCAGACTACGGAATCCCGCCATCGCCCTGCACCTCCGTCACACCTGCACCTGTACTTCGGTCACTTCGGCGTCGTCACAAGGACGTCGCCGAATAGACGTATCGACACGCGATTCGGCTCCATCTGTTTTCCGGCTGCCGCCACAAAGCCGCCGACCTGCCGGTTATCGGCCGCCCGCAAGGCGGTTGTCAGCCTTCTGCCGAGCCTTTCCCGGCCCGTCGGCCGGTTTCGGTCGGCGGCTCCGGCGGGGCACGCCCGGCCCCTCCGGCGCCGAAAAGTGACGCGTGTTCATCTTCAATCCCGGGGAGACCGGCAGTAGCGTCCGGCCCATTCCCGTCCGTGAGGAGTCAGCCATGCCCCGGCGTACCCCACGCACCATGCTCGACAGACTGAGAACTCCCCGCAGATTCCCCAAGTTCCTCATGGGCGCTTCCATATGCGTTCTCATCGCCGGTCTTCTGTCACCGCTTTCCCACGCGGCGGCCGCCGACACCCCCGTACTGGCCGCGAACGACTACTGCGGCGGTCAGTGTTCGGACATCCTCCCGGCGGGCCAGAACGGCAACGCGACCCTCGCCGAGATCATCCTCAACCAGGCATTCGGCACCCAGCCCGCCCACGCGGAGGACCAGCTGGGCCCCTACGCCAACCTGGCGTCCGGCCACCCCGCGCTCACCGACGCCAAGATCAACGACTTCTTCCGGGACGCCTCGTTCGGGGTCCCCGCCGACCAGGTCGAGTCCACCCTGAAGCCCGCCGGACGCACCGACGTGACGATCGTCCGCGACAAGAAGACCGGTGTGCCGCACATCACAGGCACCACCCGCTACGGAACCGAGTTCGGAGCCGGTTACGCGGCGGCCCAGGACCGGCTGTGGCTGATGGACGTCTTCCGGCACGTCGGACGCGGCAAGCTGACCCCCTTCGCGGGCGGAGCCCCCTCGAACCAGGGGCTGGAGCAGGAGTTCTGGCGCCACGCCCCCTACACCGAGGCCGATCTGCAGGCCCAGATCGACAGCGTGGTGGCGAAGAACGGCGCCCGCGGGCAGCAGGCCCTCGCCGACGTCCGGGCCTACCTCGACGGCATCAACGCCTACATCGACGCCGCCGACAGCGGCCGCTACTTCCCCGGCGAGTACGTCCTGACCGGCCACAAGGACTCGATCACCAACGCCGGGACCATCGAGCACTTCAAGGAGACCGACCTGGTCGCCCTCGCCTCCGTCATCGGCGCGCTCTTCGGCTCCGGGGGCGGCGGCGAGGTGAACAACGCGATCTCGCTCCTCGCGGCCCAGTCCAGGTACGGCGTGGAGAAGGGCACCCAGGTCTGGGAGTCCTTCCGCGAGCGCAACGACCCCGAGGCCGTGCTCACCGTCCACGACGGCGAGAGCTTCCCGTACGCCACGAAACCGGCCGTCCCGCAGGGCGCGGCGATGCCCGCCGCCGGCACGGTCACCGAGGAACCCCTGGTGTACGACCGCACCGGCAGCGCGGCCACCGCCGGCGCCGCCAGGACGTCCGCCGCGGCGACCGCGAGCGCGCTCGGCTCGGCGCGGCGCGGCATGTCCAACGCCCTCGTGGTGAGCGGCGAGCACACCGCGAGCGGCCACCCGATCGCCGTCTTCGGACCGCAGACCGGCTACTTCGCGCCACAGCTGCTCATGCTCCAGGAGATCCAGGGCCCCGGCCTCAGCGCCCGCGGCGCCTCGTTCGCCGGCCTGAGCATGTACGTCGAACTCGGCCGCGGCCAGGACTACGCGTGGAGCGCCACGACCTCCGGCCAGGACATCATCGACACGTACGCGGTCGAACTGTGCCAGGACGACACCCACTACCTCCACCGCGGCACCTGCACGGCCATGGAGAAGGTCGAGCAGACCAACGCCTGGAAGCCCACCACGGCCGACGGCACCCCCGCGGGCTCCTACCGCATGCAGGTCTGGCGCACCAAGTACGGGCCGGTCACCCACCGGGCCACCGTCGACGGCAAGAAGGTCGCCTACACCACCCTGCGCTCCTCCTTCCTGCACGAGGCCGACTCGATCATCGGCTTCCAGATGCTCAACGACCCCGGCCACGTGAAGAGCCCGGAGACCTTCCAGTCGGCGGTCCAGCACATCAACTACACCTTCAACTGGTTCTACGCCGACTCCGAGCACACCGCCTACTACAACAGCGGCGACAACCCGGTGCGCGCCGCCGGCGTCGACGCCGAGTTCCCGGTCCGGGCGCAGCCGGCGTACGAGTGGCGGAACTGGACGCCGGCGACGAACACCGCCGACTACACCCCGCCGTCCGAGCACCCGAACTCGATCGACCAGGACTACTACATCTCCTGGAACAACAAGCAGGCGAAGGACTACACCACGGCACCCTGGGGCAACGGCTCCGTCCACCGCGGCAACCTCCTGGACGACCGGGTGCGCAGGCTGGTCACCGAGGGCGGGGTGACCAGGGCCTCCCTCACCAGGGCGATGGCGGACGCGGGACTGGCCGACCTGCGCGCCGAGGACGTCCTGCCGAAGCTGCTGCAGGTCATCAGGACCTCACCGGTGACCGACCAGGCGGCAGCGGCGGCGGTGACCAGGCTCTCCGACTGGGTGACGGCGGGCGCCAAGCGCAAGGAGACGTCGGCCGGTTCGAAGACGTACGCCCATGCCGAGGCGATCCGCATCCTGGACGCCTGGTGGCCGCTCCTGGTGAAGGCCGAGTTCGAACCCGGCCTGGGCAGCGGCCTGTACACCGCCATGACGAACAACCTCCCGGTCGACGAGCCGCCCTCGGCGGGACACGGGCCCACCGGGTCGCACGCCGGCAGCTCGTTCCAGTACGGCTGGTGGAGCTACGTCCACAAGGACATCCGGGCGGTGCTCGGCGAGCCGGTCCGGGGCGCACTCGCCGAGCCGTACTGCGGCGGCGGCAGCCTCAGCGCCTGCCGGGACGTCCTGATCAGCACGCTCAAGCAGGCGGCCGGCCGGACCGCCGCACAGGTCTACCCCGGCGACGAGCTCTGCTCGGCGGGCGACCAGTGGTGCGCCGACTCGATCAACCAGCGCACGCTGGGCGGCATCAAGCACGGGAAGATCAGCTGGCAGAACCGGCCGACCTACCAGCAGGTCGTGGAGTTCACCTCGCACCGGTGACGTGTCCGCCGGGGAGGGCCGGCCGCCGGTCGTCCCTCCCCGGCCGGCCCCTCCCCGGCCGGTCCGTCCCCGTGGTCCGGGGGCGGACCGGCGTGCGTCAGCGGTAGAGGAGGTACTCCTCGCGCACGCGCCGGAACGCCGCCAGCTCGTCCTGCCAGCCCGCCACGACCTCGTCGGCCGTCGCGCCCGCGTCGATCATCGTGCGCACCAGGGTGGAGCCCGTCAGCCTGTCGATCCAGTTGTCCGGGCGCCAGGCGAAACCGCTCCACACCTGCCTGGCGGTCACCAGCAGCGCGATCCCGGTGCGCACCGGGTCGTAGGCCGCGCGGTCGTGGACGTGGACCTGCACGCCGCCGACGGTCCTGCCCTGGAACTTGGAGAAGGCGGGCGCGAAGTACGCCTCCCGGAAACGCACCCCGGGCAGCCCGAGCCGGCCGGCCGCCGCGGCCCACCGCCCGTCGATCCCCTCCGCGCCGAGCAGCTCGAACGGCCGGGTCGTGCCGCGCCCCTCCGACAGGTTCGTCCCCTCGAAGAGGCAGGTGCCCGGATACACCAGGGCGGTGTCGGGCGTCGGCATGTTCGGGCTGGGCGGCACCCAGGGCAGCCCCGAGGCGTCGTGGAAGTCGGACCGCCGCCAGCCCGACATCCGTACGGTGTCCAGCGGCACCGGCGCCGCCAGGAACTCCGCGTTGAACAGCCGCGCCAGCTCGGCGACCGTCATCCCGTGCGCCTGCGCGATCGGCTCCCGGCCCACGAAGGTCGCGAACTCCTTGTGCAGCACGGGCCCGTACGCGCCGCGCCCCGTCACCGGGTTGGGCCGGTCCAGCACCACGAAGCGCCTGCCCGCGAGCCGGGCCGCCTCCATGCAGTCGTACAGCGTCCAGATGTAGGTGTAGAAGCGGGCGCCCACGTCCTGGATGTCGAAGACGACCGTGTCCACGCCCGAGGCCGTGAAGATGTCGGCCAGCGGCTGTCCGCTCTTCAGGTACGTGTCGTAGACCGGCAGCCCGGTCGCCGGGTCGTCGTGGCGCCCTTCGGAGCCGCCCGCCTGCGCGGTGCCGCGGAAGCCGTGCTCGGGGCCGAAGACGGCGACCAGGTCCACGCGGTCGTCGGCGTGCATCACGTCGACGATGTGGCGCACGTCCCTGGTGATGCCCGTGGGATTGGTGACGATGCCGACGCGGTCGCCTTCGAGGAGGTCGTAGCCGCTGTCGGCGAGGCGTTCGAAGCCGGTCCGGAGCCGGCGGCCCGCCGGTCGCGGGCCGGCGGGCGCGGCGGCC
>NZ_JABTYA010000284.1:0-1640 GCF_013302945.1 Streptomyces sp. 8P21H-1
TGGGCGTTGGTGCCGCTGATGCCGAAGGAGGAGACGGCGGCCCGGCGGGGGTGTCCGGCCTCGGGCCACTCGGTGGCCTCGGTGAGCAGCCGGACGCCGTCGCCCGCCCAGTCCACGTGCGGGGTGGGCGCGTCGATGTGCAGGCTCTTGGGCAGCGTGCCGTGCCGCAGCGCGAGCACCATCTTCATCACACCGGCGACGCCCGCGGCGGCCTGGGTGTGGCCCAGGTTGGACTTGACGGAGCCGAGCAGCAGCGGGTGGGCGCCGTCCCGGCCCTGGCCGTAGGTGGCCAGCAGGGCCTGGGCCTCGATGGGGTCGCCGAGCCGGGTGCCGGTGCCGTGCGCCTCGACGGCGTCGACCTCGCGGGCGTCGACGCCCGCGTCGGCCAGGGCCTGGCGGATGACGCGCTGCTGGGCGGGGCCGTTGGGGGCGCTGAGACCGTTGCTCGCACCGTCCTGGTTGACGGCGGAGCCGCGGATCAGGGCCAGTACCTGGTGGCCGTTACGGCGGGCGTCGGAGAGCCGCTCGACCAGGATCAGGCCGACCCCCTCGGAGAAGCCGGTGCCGTCCGCCGCGGCGGCGAAGGGCTTGCAGCGGCCGTCGGCGGCCAGGCCGCGCTGGCGGGAGAAGTCCACGATGATCTCGGGCGAGGACATCACGGTGACGCCGCCGGCCAGGGCCATGGTGCACTCGCCGCGCCGCAGTGCCTGGAGCGCCATGTGCAGGGCGACCAGGGAGGAGGAGCAGGCCGTGTCGACGGTGACGGCCGGGCCCTCCAGGCCCAGGGTGTAGGCGACGCGGCCGGAGACGATGCTGTTGGCGTTGCCGTTGTTGACGTAGCCGGCGATCTCGTCGGGGACGCGGGCCACGCGCTTGAGGTAGTCGCTGGAGGACAGGCCGGCGAAGACGCCGGTGCGGCTGCCGCGTACGGAACGGGGGTCGATGCCGGCCCGTTCGAAGACCTCCCAGGAGGTCTCCAGGAGGAGCCGCTGCTGCGGGTCCATGGCCAGGGCCTCACGCGGGGAGATGCCGAAGAAGTCGGCGTCGAAGTCGGCCACGTCGTGCAGGAAGCCGCCCTCGCGGGTGCGGGAGCTGCCCTCGTGCTCGGGTACGGCGTCGTAGAGCCGGTCGAGGTCCCAGCCGCGGTCGCCGGGGAAGGGCGCGACGGCGTCGGCGCCGTCGGCGAGCAGCCGCCACAGGTCCTCTGGTGAGCGGACGTCGCCGGGCAGGCGGCAGGCCATGCCGACGACGGCGAAGACGTCGTCGTCACCGTGCGCGGCGGGGGCCGGCGCGGGGGTGGCGGGCAGCGCGGCCGGGATGCCGTCGGAGAGTTCGCCGTCCAGGAAGGCGGCGAGTTCCTCGACGGTCGGGTGGTCGAAGACGAGGGTGGCGGGCAGCCGCAGCCCGGTGGCGCCGTTCAGCCGGTTGCGCAGTTCGACGGCGGTCAGCGAGTCGAAGCCGAGGTCGCGGAAGGCACGGCCGGCGTGCAGCTGGTCCGGGTCGGCGTGGCCGAGGACGGCCGCCGCGTGGGTGCCGACCAGGTCGCGCAGGGCGCCGAGCCGGTCGTCGGCGGACAGGCCCGCCAGGCGCAGCCGCAGTCCGTCGGTGCCGGTGGCGGCGCCCGCGTCGGCGGTGCGCCG
>NZ_JABTYA010000285.1:0-12990 GCF_013302945.1 Streptomyces sp. 8P21H-1
GCGCGGCGGCCGCCGCGCGGGGCGGACTTCCTCAGGCGGCGGCCGCCAGGCGCCGGCTCAGCACCTCGTCGGCGAGCCCGTACGCCACCGCCTCCTGTGCGGTGAAGACCTTGTCGCGGTCCATGTCGGCGCGCAGGGTCTCGACGGAGTGGTGGGTGTGCAGGGACAGGACGTCCTCGACCTGGGAGCGGATCCGGAGCATCTCCTCGGCCTGCAGGGCCAGGTCGGAGACGGTGCCGCGGGCGGCGCCGCTCGCGGGCTGGCCGAGCAGGACCCGCGCGTGTTCCAGGATGAACCGGCGGCCGGGGTCCCCGCCCGCCAGGAGCACCGCCGCGGTCGAGGCGGCCTGCCCGACGCAGAACGTGGAGACGGGCGCGCTGACGAAGCTCATCGTGTCGTAGATCGCCATGAGCGAGGTGAACGAGCCGCCGGGCGAGTTGAGGTAGATCGCGATCTCCCGCTCGGGGCCGGCCGACTCCAGGTGGAGCAGCTGGGCGATGACGACGTTGGCCACGCCGTCGTCGATCTCGGTGCCGAGGAAGATGATCCGCTCGGACAGCAGCCGGCTGTAGATGTCGTAGGCGCGCTCGCCCCGGGGGGTGTTCTCGACGACGTTCGGGATCGTGTACTGGCTCACCTCAGAGTCCCATCCGTCGCTTCGAGGAGGCCGGGCGGACGTCGTCGAGGGACTCCACGACCCGGTCGATCATGCCGTACTCCCGCGCCTGCTCGGCCGTGAACCAGCGGTCGCGGTCGCCGTCGCGGGAGATCGTCTCCTCGCTGTGGCCGGTGTGTTCGGCGGTGATGCGCTCGATGGTCTCCTTGGTGAACCGGAGGTTCTCGGCCTGGATGGCGATGTCGGCGGTGGTACCGCCGATGCCGGCCGAGGGCTGGTGCATCATGATCCGCGCGTTCGGGAGCGAGTAGCGCTTGCCGGGGGTGCCGACGGTGAGCAGGAACTGCCCCATGCTCGCGGCGAAGCCCATGGCCAGGGTGGACACGTCGTTCGGGATGAGCCGCATCGTGTCGTAGACGGCGAGGCCCGCGTGGACGGATCCGCCCGGGCTGTTGATGTAGAGGGCGATGTCGGTGCGGGGGTCCTCCGCGGAGAGCAGGAGCAGCTGCGCGCAGATCCGGTTCGCGGAGACCTCGTCGACCTGGGTGCCGAGGAACACGATGCGCTGGTTGAGGAGCTGGGCGGCCAGGTGGTCGTCGAACCGCGACGGCGGGGTGTCGCCCTCCTCGGCCCGCGGTGCCCGGGAGGGGTCCTGACCGTAACCGTGACTGTGACTGTGGCCGTATCCGGCCCTGGCCCCCGCCCTCGGCCCGAAGCCGGGTGCGGTACTGCTGAGTGCCATCGCTCCTCCTGGTGGTGGCGCGGCCCGGAGCGCCGCGGTGCCCCCACCCTCGGACCGCCGGCGGCGGCGCGGAAGGAATCTCGGCCCGCAGCAGATTCGCCGACGGCAGAGCGGGCCCGGGACGCGGCCCGCCCCGCCCGGGGCGGGGGTGCTACACCGTCACCACCAGCGAGAACTCGTACAGGTCGCCCCGGCACAGCGACTCGCCGTACTCCACGACGTGCCCCGTGCCGTCGAACGCCGTGCGCCGGACCAGCAGGGCGGCGGACCCCTCCTTGACGCCGAGCAGACCGGCCTGGCGGCCGGTCACGTTGACCGCGCGGATCTGCTGCGTGGCGCGCACGACACGGACGCCCCGGGTGCGTTCCAGGGCCTCCGACAGCGAGCCCTTCAGGAGCGACTCGTCCAGGTCCGGGAAGCGCTCGGCGGAGAGGTGGACCGTCTCCAGGCAGATGGGGAAGCCGTCGCCGAGGCGCAGGCGCTCGATGCGGTGCAGGGTGGTGCCGGGGTCGACGCCCAGGGCCGTGGCATGGTGCAGGTCGGCCTCGACGAGTTCCGCGGACAGGAGTTCGGCGCTGGGCCGGTAGCCGCGTGAGCGCAGGTCCTCGGAGAACGAGGTGAGCGTCGACGTCTTGGTGATCCGGGGATGCGAGACGAACGTGCCGACGCCCCGCACACTGCGGACCAGGCCGTCCTCGCGCAGGGCCTGGAGCGCGCGCCGGGCGGTCGCCCTGCTGACGTCGTACCGCTCGGCGAGCTGCCGTTCGGTGGGCAGCGCCTCGTCGGGGCGCATCCGGGCGATGTCGGCCTGCAGCCGTCGCCGCAGCGCCTCGTGCTTGTAGGGGTCCGTCGCCGGGCCGTCGTCCGGAGGCCTGTCCTCGACCGTCACATCCACTCCGCGGTTCGCACCTGTCCGCTGTCCCCGCCGGACACGGTGGCGGGGCATCAGCGTACGCACCACGTCCAGGGTCGCACCCGCGGTGTCCGGTCCCGGTGCGCCGGTCCGGCCCCGGCCGGCCGCCCAGCGTTCCTCCTGGGCGAGCAGGGCCGCCTCGAACTCCTCGGCCCGGTAGGGGGATCCGGTCTCCAGCGCCCGGCCGATGTGCTCGCACCAGCTGCGCCAGCGGGGCAGGTGGAACGTGCGGACGAGGCCGGACCAATGGCGGCCCGAGTAGTCGTGCAGGGCGCTGCGGGTGTGGCCCCAGAGGGTGAGCAGGCGCCGCGCGTTGCCCTCGTAGAGGTCGGCCTCGGCCGGGGTGGTGGCCCAGCTGCGGGCGTCGGCCAGCCAGGCGTCCAGCCGGTGTTCGGGCCGGGTGGCGAGCAGGGTGTCCAGGTCCTCGACGGTGGCGAGCAGTTCACCGGCGGCCCGGTGGAAGCCGTCGGCGTCCCGGGCCAGGGCCGCGTCCGCCGCCCGCCACTGCTGTTCGCACGCCCGGTGGGTGAGCACCTGGGCGGTGACGTCGCACAGGTCCCGGCCGAGCGGGCCCGCGCTGTCCTCCGGTGTCGCCTCCCCGGCCAGCAGCGTCCATGCCTCGGCCAGGTCCGGTGGTACGTCGGGGGACGGGGGGCCGGACAGGTGCACGGGGAGTTCGTGCCGGAGGTCGCCCTCCAGGGTGGGCCTGCCGATGACCACCGAGCCGGGCGGGCCGGGGCCGTCGGCCGAGTAGACGCAGGCGTGCAGCAGTTCCCAGGCGCGCAGCAGTCCGGGGGTCGCACGGCCGTAGCGGGCGCGGGTCCAGTTCTCCAGCCAGGTCCGTACGTCGTCGACGGAGCCCTGCCACGCGACGTCCGCCAGCAGTTCGTACAGGACCGGGTCGCCTCCGAAGGCCTCCATGCTCGCGCCGATCCCGGACAGCGAACCGCCGTGGGCGTCGGTGGCGGCCCGGGCGGCGCCGGTGGCGATCTCGTCGAGGTTCCCGTAGAGCCCGGGGCGTCCGCCGAGGCTGTGCAGCATGCACCACACCCAGGGCTTCTTGCGGTAGCCGTCGGTGCGCCGCCAGACCGGCCGGTGCTCGGCCCACAGGTCCAGGACGAGCAGTCCGTCGTCCGGGACGGCGTCGAGGAAGGCCCGGGTCCGCTCCGGGGTCCAGTAGCGGGAGCGGTAGGAGAAGGGCCAGGCCTGGAGGACCCAGACGGCCTGCTCGTCCACCGCGGTCATCGTCCCGTGCACGGCCCGTGCGACCCGGGCGATGCCGGCGGGGTCGCCCACCGGTGGGGTCGTCTCGATGAACGGATCGGCGGCGTAGAGGTGGTCGGTGCCGAAGAGCCGGGTCTGCTCGGTCAGCAGGGTGGTGCCGAACTCCTCGAAGAGCGGGTCGCGCGGGTCCAGCAGGCCGACCTCGAAGTCCCACCAGGGGAGGGTCGTCGACCGGGCGCCCCGGTCCGCGACCAGCTCCCGCGGGACGTGCCCGGAGAAGCCCTGGAGGACGGGGTGCATGCCCAGGGCGCGTTCGCGGTCCAGGATGCGCCGGCCGAGACCGGCGTGCGCGTCGATCCAGCTCTGCGGCAGGGGGCCGCACCAGCCGTCGAGCGAGGCGAGCCAGTTCCACGGCAGGTAGGCCGGTCCGCCGAGGAAGCGCCGGGCGCTCGCGTCGTCGAGGCCGGCGGCCAGCAGGGCCCGCTGCCAGGCCGCCTCCAGGCCGGTCATCGCGAGCGGTGTGGTCACTCCGTGCAGGGCCATCCAGTCGATGTGCCGCTCCCAGCGGGCCCAGTCCCAGAAGGCCGTGGTGTAGCCGAAGGTGCAGACGTTGAAGTGGTAGCGGTGGCGGTACGGGGAGGTCGTCCGGGCGGTGCTGCCGGTGCGCGGCAGCCGGTCCGGGAGCCGGGGGGCGGGGGCGTCCCAGGTGATCTGGGTTCCGCAGGCGGTCCGCAGGTAGTGGCGCAGCGCCGAGGCGACCGCCACCCCGCTGGACCCGCGCAGGGTCACGCCCGCCGGCCCGGCGTCGATCTCGTACCAGTCGGGTCCGCCGGTCCCGGGGACCACGTCCGCGGTGAACTCCGCGGCCCGCTCCCCCAGCAGGCGTGCGAGCAGCCGCCCGGCGGCCGGGGTCCCGGCGTCCGGTTCCCCGGGAGGTGTCATCGTCCGGACCGCTCCTGCCGACATCGACTGTGGTACGTACCACGGAACCCAAGAAGCTAGACGCGTCACGCGGCGCAGTCAAGGAACCGGGCCTGAAACAAGTCGGATCGACCGCGGGTCTGGGCAGGTCCGTACGGCGGTGGTACGGTCCACAGCCACGTCAGCGGCTCCGTTCGACACCTCAGGTGGCCTCGATACGATGAACGCCGATCTCGCTTACTTCGCCGCCCTCCAGGAGAACCTCACCGCCCTGGCCACCGCCGAGCGGCCCTCGATCGAGCGTGCCGCCCGCGCCGTCGCGGACAGCGTCGCCGCCGGGGGCGTCGTGCACTACTTCGGCAGCGGCCACTCCCAGCTCGTGGCGCTCGAACCGCTGATGCGCGCCGGAGGGCTCGCGCCGGTCGACGTCATCGCCGACCCGGCGCTCTCCCCCGTCGCCCCGCGCCGCGCCGGCGCGGCCGAGCGCGTCGGCGGGTACGCCGCGGCGATCCTGCGTACGGCGGACATCAGGGCGGGCGAGGTGGTGGTCGTGATCTCCAATTCGGGGATCAACGCCGTGCCCGTCGAATTCGCGCTCGGTGCCCGGGAGTCGGGCGCGACCGTGGTCGCCGTGACCAGCCGGGCCCACTCGCTGGCCGCCGGGTCGCGGCACACCGGCGGACTGCGGCTGCTCGACGTGGCCGACATCGTGATCGACACCCACGGCAGCCCCGGCGACACGGTGGTGCCGCTGGGCGACCTGGCGGTGGGGGCCCTGTCGACGGTGCTGGGGGCGGCCCTGGTCAACGCGCTGACCTGCCGGGCCGCCCAGCTGCTGGCCGAACACCACGGGCAGCGGCCGCCGCTGATCGTCAGCCAGAACACCGACGCCGACGCCGAGCGCCGCAACGACGCGTTGCTGGAGCGGTTCGGCGACCGTTGCCCGAGGGGCTGACCCACCGATCCGACCGACGAGACCAGGCAAGGAGGCCGATGGCCGATGAGGGACAGCACGCACCGGGCGCGCCGCCGCGCCGCCGCGGCGGTCTGCGCCGTCGCCCTCGTGCTCCCGCTCGCCGCGTGCGAGGCGCTCACCCCGGGCAGCGCGACGGCGGAACCGGGCCCCACGAGTGTGCCGTCCTCGACCGCCGTGCCGGAGGGGGACGTCACCCTGCGCCTGCAGTTCGCCGACGCCCCCCTGATGGTCGACGCGCTGATCGCGGCGTTCGAGGGGAAGCACCCCGGCATCGAGGTGGAGCCGCAGTACAAGACGTTCTCGGACTACGTCCAGAACCTCAAGCTGACCATGACCTCCGACACCGCGCCCGACATCGCGCAGTACGCGGTCGGCATGACCGATCTCGCGGCGGACGGGCACGTCCTCGACCTGGCGCCCTACCGGGAGGCGTACGGCTGGGACGAGGCGGTCCCCCCGGTCAGCCTCGACCAGCTCACCGCGGGGCGGACCAGTGAGGCCACCGGCGGGCGGGCCCTGTTCGGGGTGCCGGCCGGCCTGTCCATGACGGGCATCTACTACAACAAGGAACTCGCCCGGCGGGCCGGGATCGACTCCCCGCCGAGGACGCTGGCGGAGTTCGAGGAGCAGCTCGCCGCGGCGAAGGACGCGGACCTGACCCCGCTCGGCGTCGGCGCGCTCGACTCCGGCGGCCTGCACCTGTGGGCCGCGCTGCTCAACCAGCTGATGCCCACGGACCGGTACTGGGACTGGGTGAACGGCAGGAAGGGCGCCACGATGGAGAACCCGGCGGCGGTCGAGGCCAGTGAGCTCATGGTCGAGTGGGGCCGCAAGGGGTACTACAGCGAGTCCGCGAACGGCACCGCGCAGGTCGACTCGACCGCCCGGTTCGCCGAGGGCGACAGCGTCTTCCTCATCAACGGCAACTGGGCCGCGGGGCAGCTGGCCGCCGTCATGGGCGACGACGTCGGGTTCTTCCCGATGCCCGGCGAGCGGGCCGGCTCCCCCACGGTGGCGTCGGGGTTCAGCGTCTCGTACGCCGTGTCGTCCCTGACCGAACACCCCGAGGCGGCGGGCGTGTTCCTGGACTTCCTGACCTCGCCCGAGGCCGGCCAGATCATCAGCGACAACGGCTTCCTGCCGCCCAACCCCGATGCGGTGAAGAAACCGGCGGGTGTGCTGGCGGACATCGCGCGGGGCCACCGGCGGGCCGTCGCCGACGACGGGATCACCACGTTCCCCGACTTCGCGGCGCCCGCGATGCTCGACCGGCTGCGCTCCGGCGTCCAGAAGCTCATCGCCGACCGGATCGGGCCCGCGGAGTACCTCGACTCCCTTCAGGACGAGTGGGAGGACCACCATGGGGAGTAGCCCACCGGTCCGCAGCGGGCGGGGCGACGAGCAGCGGGTCCGCGGTCAGCGGGTGCGCAGCCGCAGCCCGTGGCGCGGATACGTGTACGTCCTGCCCGCGTTCGCCGTCTACTTCGCGTTCGCGGTGCTGCCCGCGCTGCACACGGCGTACCTGTCGCTGTTCGAGTGGGACGGCGTCACGCTCGGCGACTGGGTCGGGCTCGGCAACTACGCGGAGATCCTCCAGGACCCGATCCTGCGCCGGTCGGTCTTCAACGCCCTGGTCCTCGTGGTGTTCTTCTCCTTCGTGCCGATCGTGCTCGGGCTGCTGTCGACGGGCCTGCTGGCCCGCTACCGGCGGCCCGGCATGGGGGCGTACCGCTTCCTGTTCATGCTGCCGCAGGTCGTGCCGCTCGTCGCGGTCGGCGTGACCTGGCGCTGGCTGTACGGGGACGACGGCGTGGTCAACCAGGTGTTCCGCGCGGTCGGGCTCGACGGGGTGACCCGCGCGTGGCTGGGCGACTTCGGCGCCGCGCTGATCGCCGTCGGGCTCGTCGGCACCTGGGTGCTGAGCGGCCTGTGCATGATGCTCTTCCTCAGCGGTGTGCAGAAGGTGGACCCCAGCCTGTACGAGGCGGCCCGGATCGACGGCGCGGGGCCGGTCCGCGAGTTCGTCTCCGTGACGCTGCCGCACCTGCGCGGTGAACTCGCCGTCGCCATGACCGTCACCACGGTGGCCGCGCTGGCCAGCTTCGACATCGTGTACGTGACGACGAACGGCGGCCCCGGCGAGCAGACGACGGTCCCCGGCCTGCTCGTGTACCGGCTGGCGTTCTCCGAGGGCAAGGTGGGGCTCGCCGCGGCCCTGGCCGTCGTCCTGGGCTGTCTGATACTCGGGATCGTCTACCTCATCAACCGTCTGTCGAGGTCCCAGACATGAACACCGTGAGGTGCCAGGCATGAACACCGTCGCGCGCTCGGAACGCTGGTCCGGCTACGCGCTGCTGACCGTCATGGCGCTCGTCGTCGTGGTCCCGTTCCTCAGTGTCTTCCTCGCCTCGCTCCAGCCCGCGGGCACCCCGGTGGTGGGTCTGACCTGGCCGGACCGGTGGAGCTGGAGCAACTACGAGACGGCCTGGTCGGTGGCCGGGTTCTCGGACCTGATCCGGCACAGCCTCGTCATCGCCCTGGGGGTGGTCCCCGCCTGCCTGGTGCTGGCCGCGCTGGCGGGCTACGCGCTGGGCACGATGCGGCTGCCCGGCGGCGACGCGGTGGCGGCGTTCTTCGTCGCGGGGCTCACGATCCCGGTCGAGCTGATCGTGGTGCCGCTCTACTTCGACCTGCGCGGCCTCGGCCTGACCAACTCGTACCTCGGCGTGATCCTGGTGGAGATCGCGCTGTTCCTGCCGTTCGGGGTGTTCTGGATGCGCACCCACTTCCGGTCGACGCCCATGTCCCTGGTGGAGGCGGCCCGGATCGACGGCGCCTCGTCGGCCACGATCCTGGTGCGGATCCTGCTGCCGCTGGCCCGCCCGTCCCTGATGACGCTGGGGCTGCTCGTCTTCATGTGGTCGTGGAACCAGTTCCTGCTGGTGCTGGTCCTGATCCAGGACACCACCAGGCACACGGCGCCCGCGGGTCTGGGCTTCTTCGTCGGCCAGAACAGCACGGACATCCCCACTCTTGCAGCGGGGACGATCATCGTGATGCTGCCGGTCCTGATCCTCTTCGTCGTCTTCCAGCGCAGCTTCATCGCGGGGCTGCTGCAGGGCGCGATGAAGGGGTGACGAGGGCGCGCGGCCTCCCCGCACGACAGGCGGAGGGAGCGGGGGCGGGGCGGGACGTGCGGTCAGGCCGCCTGCGACGCGTCCGAGGACGCCTCGGACCGGGGCGCGGCCGCCGCCCACTCCAGGACGAGACGCTGGTACTGCCGCCGCTGCTCACCGCTCAGCATTCCGCCGGCCCGGAGCCACAGGGCCCGGATCTCCTCGTTGACCTCGGCGGCTGATCGTTGCGTGGCTCCCGGCGCACGGCGGCAAGTGGTGGACATACCGTGAATCATACGGGGCTCTGCGTGAAGACCATGTGAGTTACAGCTGTGATCCGTACCGCCTTCGGCGCCTTTGCGCCGGCCGTTCCCGTTCCCGGGAGCCGGGACGGGAACGGCCCGACCGGCCCGGTCAGGTTCCCGGCTTGCGGCCGTACACGTACACGTCGTCGTTCTTCTTCAGGAGCGACCAGTACTTCTTGGCGTCCGTCTTCGTCATGTTGACGCAGCCGTGCGAGCCGGGCGGGTTCCACATGCTGACCCCGACCGAGTGGAAGGCCTGGCCGCCGTCGAAGAACTGGCTGTAGGGCATGGGCACGTCGTAGATGGTCGAGACGTGGTCGATGTTGCGCCAGTAGACCTTCTTCAGGCCGGTGCGGGTCTCGTAGCCGTCACGGCCCGTGCGTACCGGGACCGGCCCGTACACCAGGGTCTTGCCGTCCTGGATCCAGCTGAGCTGGAGTGTCAGGTTCACGCAGGCTATGCGGCCCTTGTTCACCGGGCACTTGCCGGCCGCGTTGGGTTTCTTGCCGACGGCCTTCTGCTTGGTCATGAGGTCCATCACACCCCAGGTGACCGGACCCGCGTAGCCGATGTTCGGGGTGATGCCGTGCCGGGTCTGGAACGCCTTGATCGCCTTGCAGTCGGCGGCGGACTGCCTGCCGTCGACGGGCCGGCCGAGGAACTTCTCGACCTGCTTCTGGTACGGACCGCTGCTCGTGGTGCAGCTCGCCGCCTGTGCAGGCGCCACGCCCACTGCGACGGTCAGCGGCGCCACCAGCGCGGTGACGCCCAGTGCGACGGCTGCCGGTCTGCGTATGTCCCCCATGGGCAGGCCCTTCTCTTCGACGTGGTCCTCGCGGATCGATCGGTCGATCCGCGTCAACTGGACGCGCGCCGGTGGGCATCGGTTGCGGACTCCCGGTCGATCGCAACCAAACAGTGACATGATCTTGACAGGGAGTGTCCGGCGAAAGCCGGTACGGAGGAGACCGGTACGGGCGTCGGTCTTCCCCCCGGCTGCCCGCTGTGCTTGTCTGAGGGCCGTTTTCGGTGGCAGGGGCGGGAGTTGCCGCATGCGCAAGCCGTGGATCGTCGGAATGCTGGCGGGGCTGATGCTGCTCGCCGCGTGCGGTGACCCCTCGTCGGAGCCCGGGGCCGCGTCCGCTCCCCCGTCGTCCGGGGCCGGTCCGACCACGCATCAGCGCGCGGCCGGCACACCCGGAGCGGGTACGGGAGCCGGCGCCGCGACCGGTTCCACCCCGGGGTCCGCGTCCGCGTCCGGGGCCAGGGGCGGTGCCGGTGCGGGAACCGCCCCCGCCGGGGACCGCCCCCGCCCCACCGTCCTCTACCTGGGTGACTCCCTGGCCACGGAGAACCAGGAGGTCCTCGGCGGACTCCTGCGGGACGAGGTGGGAGCGCGCTACACCAGTGCCCCGTACTCCGGCACCACGCTGTGCGACTACCTGGAGGGCACGGCCGAGGCCTCGCTCGTCCCGCCGGCGGACAAGGCGGCCGCGCTGGTGCGCCGGCTGCGGCCGGACTTCGTCGTGCTGCAGTTCTGGGGCAACGCATGGGGTTACACGCCCTGCATGGACGGCGTCACGTACGACAGGGCACGGGACGCGTACCTGGCGCGGTACACCGCCGACGCCCGGCGTCTGAGCGACCAGGTCTCGGGCGCCGCGGGCGGGACGAGGATCGTCTGGGTGCTCCAGGGGCCGGACCCGGTCACCCCCGACCGGGTCCGGCGGGTCAACACGGTCTACGAGCGGCAGGCACGGGCGTCCGGCGAGCTGCTCGCGGACGCCGGAAGGGCCGTGAGCCCGGCCACGGCCCGCTACACCTGGACGCAGTACCTGCCGTGCACCGCGTACGAGCGTGCGCACCGGCCGTACTGCACCCGGCCGGGCAGCGGCCGGACGGCCCTGCACCGCGACGACGACCCCCTGCACTTCTGCCTGGCCCCCACGACCTCGAAGCCCAGGCCCTGTCCCGTCCGCTCCCCCGGCATCCTGCGCGTCACGCGGGTGATCACCGACACGATCGCCGGTGCGGTCGACAGGTCCTAAGCAGCGTGCGGGGCGTACCCGGCCCGCGCCTCACTCCCCGGCGTACGCCTTCTCCAGGGCGGCGATGTCGATCCTGTGCATCTTCAGCATCGCGGCCGTCGCGCGGTTCGCCTTCTCCTGGTCCGGGTCGCTGATCATCTCGATGAGCCGGGACGGGACGACCTGCCAGGAGACGCCGAACCTGTCCTTCACCCAGCCGCAGGGGCCCTGCTCGCCGCCGCTCCCGGTGAGCGCGTCCGAGTAGAAGTCCACCTCGGCCTGGTCGGCGCAGCCGATCTGGAAGGAGATGGCCTCGTTGAAGGTGAACTCCGGTCCGCCGTTCAGGGCGACGAACTTCTGGCCGTTGGCCACGAAGTCGACGGTGATGACGGAACCGGCGGGTCCGGGCCCGGCCTCCGTGTACCGGCTGACCCTGCCGAGTTCGGAGTTCTTGAAGAGCGAGACGTAGAAGTCCGCGGCCTCCTCCGCCCGGCCGTCGAACCAGAGACATGTGGTGAATCCGGCGGTGCTCATGGGTACCTCCTGGAGAGCGGTGACGCTGTCATGTGTACCGACCGTTCCGGGGCGGAGAACTCATCGGTGAAGCGGTGAAGCGGTGAAGCGGTGGCACGATGACCGTCGCGGACACCGGGCGGGTGCCGGGACGGTCGCCGGGGCGGCCTGCCGCGGAATTAGCATGGCCCGTCATGACCTCCCCGCACGGTGACCGTGTCCGGCCCTTCCGCCCCTTCCGCATCGACGTCCCCCAGGCCGACCTCGACGACCTGCACGCGCGCCTGGACCGCACGCGCTGGCCGGACGAGCTGCCGGGCGTGGGCTGGGCCCGCGGGGTTCCGCGCGGCTATCTGCGGGAACTCGCGGAGTACTGGCGGCACTCCTACGACTGGCGTGCGGCGGAGGCCCGGCTCAACGAGTGGCCCCAGTTCACCACGGTCGTCGACGGGGCGCGCCTGCACTTCGCGCACATCCGCTCGCCGGAACCGGACGCCACACCGCTGCTCGTCACGCACGGCTGGCCCGGCTCGATCGCCGAGTTCCTGGACGTGGTGGGCCCGTTGGCCGACCCGCGGGCCCACGGTGGCGATCCCGCCGACGCCTTCCACGTGGTGGTGCCCAGCATCCCCGGGTTCGGCCTGTCGGGACCCACGCGGGACACCGGCTGGGAGTTCCGCCGCGTCGCCGCCGCGTTCGCCGTGCTGATGGACCGGCTCGGCCACCGGCGGTTCGGCGTGCAGGGCGGCGACTGGGGCGCGGCGATCTCCCGCGAACTGGGCCGTACCCACCCCGACCGGGTGATCGGCGTCCATCTGAACCTGCTGCCGGGCGCCCACGCCACCACCGAGCCGACTCCGCAGGAGCTGGCGGGGCTGAGCCCCCGGGAACGCGAGCGCACCCTCGCCTCCTGGCGGCGCCACCAGGAGTGGACCCGCGAACGCCAGGGGTACGCCGACCTCCAGTCGACCCGCCCGCAGACGCTCGCCTACGCGCTCACGGACTCCCCCGTCGGCCAGCTGGCCTGGATCACGGAGAAGTTCAAGGAGTGGACTGACTCGGACGAGCGCCCCGAGGACGCGGTCGACCGGGACCTGCTGCTCACCAACGTGATGCTGTACTGGCTGACGGGCACGGCCGGTTCGTCCGGGCGGATCTACTATGAGCGCGCGCACGCGGGCGACGGGGGGACGCGGCCGCAGCCGTCGACCGCACCGACCGCGCTCGCCGTCTTCCCCCGGGACAACTTCATCCCGCTGCGGCACCTCGCGGACCGCACGGACACCGTCGTGCGGTGGACGGAGTTCGACCGGGGCGGGCACTTCGCGGCGATGGAGGAGCCGGACCTGCTCGTCGGCGACATCCGGGCGTTCTTCCGCCACCTGCGGACCCTGGGGGGATGAGGGGGCCGGGGCGTGGAGCACGAAGGCCGCGACGGCCCGGTGCCGTCCGCGGGCCGACGCGGACGGCCCTCCCGACAGGCGCGCCGGGGAGTGCCTGCTTAGCGTGACGGGGTGAGCCTCCGGACAGCCCCCGACCGGGCAGTGGCCCGACACGGCTGGGTCCAGGCCCTCGCCACGGTCCTCGCCGCGCTGATCGCCATGCTCGCGGTCGCCGCGCTCGGACTGTGGGCCGCG
>NZ_JABTYA010000286.1:0-234 GCF_013302945.1 Streptomyces sp. 8P21H-1
CCGGCGCGGCTGCGGCGCGGGACAGCGGGTCCGCACGGCAGAACCGCACGCCCGGCTTCGTCGGCACGCCGGGACCACCGGTTCCCCTCGCGACGAACCCCCGGCGCCCCGCTCCGCGCCCGCTGGTGGCAGGCACGGTTCGACCATGACCCGAAGTGAATGCCCCAGTCCACTCCTGTCCTGCTCAGGTCACCACCCGGCACCCGGCACCCGGCACCCGGCACCCGGCACCCG
>NZ_JABTYA010000286.1:294-8206 GCF_013302945.1 Streptomyces sp. 8P21H-1
TCCGGGACCGGAGCGGACCGTCCCCCGAGTACGCCCGCCGTTCCGCGGCGTGGTTAACCTGCTCGCATGCTGCACCTGCGCCTGATCACCCCGTCCGACCGGACCGACGCCGCGGTGCGGCTGATCGAGGGGACGGTCGGCACGGCCCACCTGGCGGTCGTGCCGGGGGCCGCCCGCGACCCCGTCGGTGACATCGTGATGGTGGACGTGGCGCGCGAGGCGGGCGACGAGCTGATCAGCGGCCTCTGCGACCTGGGCATCGACGAGTGCGGGTCGATCTCCGTCGAGAACATCGACCTGTCGTTGTCGAAGCGGGCCGACGACGCGGAGGAGAAGGCTCCGGGAGAGGGCGCGGACGCGGTCCTGTGGGAACAGCTGGCGGAGGGCACGCACGAGGAATCGACGCTGTCGGTCACGTATCTCGCCTTCATCACGCTCGCCACGATGATTGCGGCCTGCGGTGTGGTCCTCGACAACGCGATCCTCATCGTGGGGGCGATGGCGGTGGGCCCGGAGTTCGGTCCGCTGGCGGGCTTCAGCACCGCTGTGGTCCGGCGCCGACCGCGCCTGGCCGTGCGCTCGCTGACCGCCCTGCTGGTGGGCTTCGCCGTGGCGATGGCCGCCACCGTGCTCTTCAGCCTCCTGATGGACGGCCTGGGCCTGTTCACCGAGGCACAGCTGGAGGCCGAGCGGCCCAGCACCGCCTTCGTCTACGCTCCCGACGCGTTCTCCTTCGTCGTGGCCGTCCTCGCGGGCATCGCCGGCACCCTCTCGCTGACCTCGGCCAAGTCGGGTCTCCTGGTGGGTGTGGCCATCTCCGTCACCACGGTCCCGGCCGCCGCCAACGCGGCGGTGGCCCTCAGCTACGGAGACACCGCCCAGACCCTCGGCTCGACCAACCAGCTCCTGCTGAACCTCCTGGGCATCGTCCTGGCCGGCACCCTCACCCTCCTCACCCAGAAGTGGCTGTGGCACCGCGCCCGAGCCCGTCCGAGCCGTCCAACCCGTCCAACCCGTCGGGTCCGTTCCGACCGCCTGACCTGACACCCAACAGGCACCCGGAACGGCGCCGATTTCCGTCATTCCTCACCGGAACGGTCGCGGCGCGGCCGGCGCGTGCCGCGGCAAAACATCGCAACAGCCCAATCCACAGCAGCAGTTCACCCGAACACCTCCAGGAGTCCGCATCGCGACGGCGGTGCGGGTCGGACGGGAGCGGGACGGGGAGGACGAGATGGAGAGTCTCTTCACGAGGCTGACGAAACGGGTGGACACCAACGCACGGCACGCGATGGACGTCTACCGGCAGGAGGTCCGCGAGTACGGGGTGCTGGAGCGGGACGCCCGCTCGCGGGCGGCGGCGCTGGAGTACACGGTGTGGTTACGGCGGCGCACCATCGAGCTGGCGGAGCGGGAGCAGCCCCTCGGCCCGGACGATCTCGCGTTGATGGCGTCCGTCGGGAGACAGAGAGCCGAGAAGGGGCTGTCCCTGCGGTCGCACCAGCAACTGGTCGTCTCGCACACCAGCCTGATGCTGCGTGAGATCCAGGAGGCCACCGAGCCGGGCGACGGCGACGACCTGATGCGCCTGATGCGGTGGTTCGGTCCGCAGGGGACACGGGGCGGCGACGCCTACACGTCCGGCCACGTCGAGGGGCAGGGGCGCCGCGCGTCCCTCGTCAGCCGCGTCCGGGCACTGACCGAGGCGCTGCTCGCCGACGATCCCGCCGCGTCGCACCTGGCGCACGGCGTCGGCATGCGCCTTCACCCGGGTTATCTGGTGGCCGTCGTCCGGCTCCCCGCTCACCCGTGTCCCCCCGCCGCCCGCCGGGAGAAGATCACCGAGGCTCTCGTACGGCGCCGAGGGGTGCCGATCATGTGGCGTGACCCCGGGGAGGTGGTGGCACTGACCCCTGCCGACCCCGGCTGGTCGGCCGACCCCGACCAGCCGGTCGGCCCCGACCGGTCGGCCGGTACGGCGCCGGCGGTGGGGGACCGCGCTCTCTCCTTGGTGTGCGACGTCGCGGAAGCGGTGGGAGGCCCGTGCGCGGTCGGTGTGTGCGCGGGCTCCGTCGGCGCACTGGCCGAGGCCTTCGCCCGGGCGCGCGGTGTCAGCCGGGTGGCTCCGATGCAGGACGGACCACGCCGGCTGCACACCCTGGCGGACGTCTTCCTCGAACTCGGCGTCGCGCGGCTGCCCGAGGCCCGGAGCTGGCTGCGGGACATCGGCAGGAAACTCGCGGACGGGCCCGACCTCATCGCCACGCTGGAGACGTACTACCGCAGCGACATGAACCGGGCGCGGGCGGCCGTGGCGCTGAACGTCCATCCACGGACGCTCGACTACCGCTTGCAGCGCGCCCGGGAACTCACCGGGATCCATCCCGGCTCCACCCATGGCGTACGGGTCCTGAGCGTCGCGGTGAACCGGGCGCTCTCGGGAGGCCCGCCGGCCGTGGGGTGAGACGGGTACGGCCCCGGAGCGGCGCGCGGGACGGTTCCGGGCGGTGCGTCCGTACGGCGGCCGCCCTAGAGTGGGCGGGTGCCGCACGGTTCATCGGATCCTTCCCCTGGAGGAACGCATGTCCCGCACACCGCCCCGGCGTGCCGCACTGCGTGGCCTGGCGGCCGCCGGGACCGCCGTGATCGGCTTCGACCCCTTCACCCGGAGCTGGACGGCCGCGGCGGCCGGCCGTCCGCCGCACGGCGTTCCCGGGCTGGACGGCAGCCTGCACACCGACGAGGCGTCGCTGGGCGCCGCCGCCGACGACTTCGGGCACGTCGTGCACCGCCGCCCGGCCGCGGTGCTCAGGCCCGGTTCCGTCGAGGACGTCGTGACGATGGTGCGGTTCTGCGGCAGGCACGGCATCCCGGTCGCACCCCGTGGACAGGGACACGGCACGAACGGCCAGGCGCAGGCCGAAGGCGGTCTGATCGTCGAGACCGCCCCGCTCGACACCGTCCGTCCCCTCGGACCCGGCAGCACGGGGGTGCGGGCCGGCGCCGGAGCCAGGTGGAGCGACGTCGCGAAAGCCACGCTCGCACACGGCCTGACACCCCCCGTCCTCACCGACTACCTCGAACTCTCGGTCGGCGGGACGCTGTCCGTCGGCGGCCTCGGCGGTCAGGCCCACCGGGTCGGCGCCCAGGTCGACAACGTCCTGGAGCTGGAGGTCGTCACCGGCGCGGGGGAGCGGACCCGTTGCTCACCGGCCCGCCACCGCGACCTGTTCCACGCCGTGCTCGCCGGCCTCGGCCAGTGCGCCGTGATCGTCGGCGCCACCGTGCGCCTGGTCCGGGCCCCCGAGTCGGTACGCCACTACGTCCTGCCGTACGACGACCTGCGGACCTTCCTCGACGACCAGCGCCTGCTCGTCGAACAGCGGCGCTTCGCCTACGTCGAGGGGCAGGTCACCGAGGACGCCTCCGGAGTCTTCCGCCAATACGCCGTCGAGGCCGTCGCCTACGGACCGCCCGCCGGGGAGACCCCCGACGACACGGCGCTCCTGCGCGGACTGCGGCACGACCCGTCGGGCACGGAGATCACCGACCTCGCGTACTACGACTTCCTCGACCGGATCGCCCCCGGCGTCGCCGCGCTCAAGGAGGCCGGTCTGTGGGGGTACGCGCACCCCTGGCTCGACGTGCTGCTGCCCGGCCGTACGGCGGCCGAGGTCGCCGGCCGGATCCTGGGCGCCCTCACCCCGGCGGACCTGGGTCCGGGAGGCGTGGTGCTGCTGTACCCGCTCGTACGCGAGCGGCTGCGGACCCCGCTCCTCCGGGCGCCCGACGACCCCGTGCCGTACCTGCTGGCCGTCCTGCGGACCGCACCGCCCGGGGACCCGGCGACGGTCCGGCGCCTGCTGGCCGCCAACCGGTCCGCCTACGACCTCGTCCGCGCGGCCGGCGGCACCTGGTACCCCACCGGCTCCGTGCCCCTCGACGACACGGACTGGCGCCGGCACTTCGGTCCTGCCTGGCCCCGGCTGGCCGCCGCGAGGAGGACGTACGACCCGCACGGGATCCTCGTACCCGGACAGGGGATCTTCCGGCGCCCGTGAGGGCGCCGGCTAGCGGTTCACCAGGTGTGGGCCACGTCCACCACGAGGCGCCCGTCCAGTTGCAGCACCCGGAAGGGCAGCCGGGCGCGCACCCCGAGCCCGAACTGCGACTGGCCCTCGAAGCTGCCGGCGAACCTGGCGTCCTGGAAGGTGCGGTGGCCGCCGAGGTCCACGCCCGGCAGCGGCTGTCCCACCCGGCCGGGGTAGGTGGGCGTACCGGAGTCGTGCGCGGGCGCCCTGACGCTCACCTCCAGGACGGCGCCGCCGCGGACCGGGACGGGGGTGCCGGTCGGGTCCTGGATCAGCTGGTCGACGTAGCGCACGGTGTACCCGAGCCGGTCGGCGGGCGCGCCCGGGACGTCGACGACGAACCGGTCGTAGCAGTCCTGACGGCCGGTCCTGGCGTTCGTGACGTACGCGCCCGATGTGCTGGACCAGTCCGTCCTGTCGAGGCTGCCCCAGCCCGTCGGGCAGGCGGCAGCCGTCCGCCCGGCGGCGGCCGGCGCGGCCACGGCCGGAACTGCGACCGCACCCAGTACGGCGGTCACCAAAACCGTGGTGACCCAGATGTTTCTGTTCTTCGGCATTGCGTCCGTCCCCCCGTGCGAGATTGTTCGGCACCCAGGGAGACAGCCGAGGTGGCGCGGAGGTTGCACACTCCTTGACGGGAAGTTCCGTCCCGTCACCGGCGCGACGTCCGATCCGGTCCCCGACGGCGCCACTGGGCTGTGAACGCGTCAACTCCGCGAGGTGTCGGGGGCGACCGGAAGCGCTCCTCGGTCCGGGGGCGCGCGCCCGTGCGGGGCTTCTCCGGAACGGTCGGCCACGGCTTTGCGCCACCTCCCGGTGGACCGGGCGCGCGCAGGCGCGCCGGGCGGCGGCCCCGTCGCCCGCGCACGGCGATCACATGCGGCACCCGCCGGAGCTGTTCCTGACCCCGGACGGAGGCCGGGAGGGTGATATGGAGCTTATTGTTCCGGGCGTGGGCGAACGCGTGCCGAAGCGTGTGAAGTGATTGATTTCCCGGGTGCGCGGGGGGTTCCGGGCTGGCTTATTTCTTCTTTTCCGCCGCGGCCGGACGGCCTGTGCGGGCATGGCCGGATCGGTGAGGTGCCGTTCTGTCACCACCGTCCCGGTGTTAGGCTCGCCGAAGTCAATTCCCGTACTTCTCGACGTCTGTATGCCGTCGCCCGCCGGCTCGACCCCGATTGATTCATCGCCCGATTTTTGTGGGCGCGAGCCGGGTCCCGGTCGCCGTGATGCCGGTTTTCCTGAAGCTCTTTTGTCGAAGCGCGGGAGATCTTCGCCGGTGATTCCCCATCGGCGCCGCGTCCGTTCTCCGCGGAAAGAACCTCGAAGAAGCTCGAAGAAGCTCACTGAAGTGTGACAGGAGCGAGCATGTCCCTGGGGTACCTGTTCGGCGGTGGCGTCGGCACCGAACCGCACGGGATCGAACTGTACGAGGCGTCGCCCCTCGTACGGCGGCTCTACGAGGAGATATCCGGGTGGACCGGTCTGACGGCCGAGCAGATCCTGCGCGGAGAACTGCCCGAGGGACGGGAGCGACGGCAGAGCGCGGGCACGGTACGCGAGGCGGCGCTCGCCGTCGCCGTGCACGACCTCCTGGCGGAGGCGGGCCTGCGCCCGGACGTGGTCGGCGGACTGAGCCTGGGTGCGATGACCGCCGGCTGCCTGGCCGGCGCCCTGGACCGCCGGGCGCTGTTCACGATGCTGGCCCGGGCGGCCGACGCCCCGGACCCCCCGCCCGGGGCCGCCGACGAGGGCATGGCCCTCGCCTTCGTGCGGACCGGGGACGAGGAGTCCCCACCGCCCTGGCGGGAGCTCCCGGACATCCACCTCGCCGGTGACTTCGGGCCCGTCGTGGACGGCTCGCAACGCATCGTCATGCTCGCCGGTCACCGCACGGCGATCGAGCGCCTGGCCGCCGGGTCCGCGCCCGGCGCGATCGTGCCGCTGCCCGGCCGGACCATCGCCGTGCACTCCCCGCTGCGCAAGCCCTTCCGCGACTTCATGGCGCCCTGGGTCGCGAAGATCCCTTTCACCGCGCCCCGTATCACCCTGCTTTCCTGTCTGGAACGCGCCGAACTGAGAACGGCGGACGAAGTGCGCGACATGTTCGAGCGGAATCCCACCGATCCGATCAGTCTCGTCGACATCTACGAGGGCATGCTGAGCCGCGATGTGCGACTCGGTCTCGTCATGGGGCCCGCGATCCCCGAGGGAATTCTCGCTTTCCCGTTCCCCGTCGTCCACGTGGAGACCCCCGAGCACATAGAACTCGCCGTCAGTACCGCCTACGACCTCGGAATCGAATTGTCCGAGGCCGGCTCCGGAATTCGGGAACGCTGACATGCGACGGGCCGGGCACGCAGGGAGGCCGGAGGAGGACCGTGCGATCGCCCCCGACGTGCTCGTCGAGAAGTGGCTCGACATCGACATCGACGAATGGACCCGCAAAGTCGTACGGCGCACCTTCGACGCCGAGGACGGAAGCCCGTACTGGCTGGGCCGCCGCGAGCAGCTCGACTTCGACCCGTACGACATCACCCGCCATGAAGAGCTCACGGCCTTCGGCCCGTTCCCGCTCGCCGACCTGCGCGGTGTGGACCCGGTGGACCTGGTGCCGCGCGCCCTGGGGCGGCCGCTCGCCGGCCGCGTCTGGGACACCGGCGGCACCACGGGTACGCCCTGCCGCGTCTTCTACACCCCCGCCATGCTCCGCCACCGTGCCGTCTGGCGCCACTGGTCCTTCGTCCACGAGGGGTTCGCACCCGGCCGCAGCTGGCTCCAGGCGACGCCGAGCGGGCCGCACCTCATCGGGCACGGCGCCTGGGAGGTCGCCGAGCTGCACGCGGGCCTGGTGTACGCCGTCGACATGGACTCCCGCTGGGTCAAGCGCCTCATCCGTGAAGGGCGCCCGGCCGACGTCGAGCGTTACACCGGCCACCTCCTGGACCAGATCGACGACGTCCTCGACCGATCCGGCATCGACTACCTCAACACCACCCCCGCCCTCTTCGCGGCGCTGTGCAGACGCTCGCCCGGGCGCGTCGCCGCCCTCGCCGGAGCACGCCTGAGCGGCACCCAGATCAACACGGCGATGCACCGTGACTTCCGCACCGCCCTCGACGGCGGCATCTGCGGCATCAGCTACGGCAACACCTTCGGGAACGCCGCCTTCCTCGGCGTACCGGACAGCGGCGGCCCGATCGCGTACATGCCGAACTATCCGCAGGTCACCATGGCCGTGGTGCGCAAGGACGACTGGCGCTCGGTCGTCGCACCCGGCGCGAACGGCCGGGTCCGCCTCACCGTTCTGCACGACGACCTCTTCCTGCCCAACATCCTCGAACGCGACCAGGCGGCACGCCACACCGACGCCGGGTGGCCCTGCGACGGCGTGGCCGACGTCCGTCCGCTCCAGATCGCCGCCACCGCCCCCGAGGGCCTGTACTGACGGACCTCCGCTCCGAGACCCACCCGCACCGACGCGGACCCCGGCCCCCGGCCCGCTCTCCCCACCGAGGCGTCCGCACCCCGGCGCCCCGCGGACGCTGTCCCGTAGTCCCCGCGCGTGCTGAGGAGCCATGGCGTGAACCTGTCCGATCCCCCTGCCGGGACCCCCTTCCTGTGGACGCTGTCCGGCGACAGCAGGGGCGCCCTCGCGGCGCGGGCGCGACGGCTGCGCGACCACCTGCGCACCCTGTCCGGGTGGAGCCCGGCGGACATCGGACTCGCCCTCGCGCACACCACGACCGCCCGGGGACGGCGCGCCGCCCTCGTGGCCCGGGGACCCGAGGAGTTCCTGGACCGCCTCGACGCGCTCGGCC
>NZ_JABTYA010000027.1:0-942 GCF_013302945.1 Streptomyces sp. 8P21H-1
TGTCGGCCATGCCGGTCTGCCACAGGCCCCAGGCGAGGGACCTGGCGGGCAGCCCGTCCGCCCGGCGCCGCTGGGCGAGCGCGTCGAGGAAGGCGTTGGCCGCGGCGTAGTTGGCCTGGCCGGGGGAGCCGAGGACACCGACCACCGACGAGAACAGCACGAACGCGTCCAGGTCCAGCTCACGGGTCAGCTCGTGCAGGTTCCAGGCGCCGTCCACCTTCGGGCGCAGCACCGTGTCCAGCCGGTCCCGGTCGAGTTCCGTGACCACCCCGTCGTCCAGGACGCCCGCGCAGTGCACCACCGCGCCGAGCGGGTGCTCCTGCGGCAGGCCCGCGAGCAGGGTCTCCAGCGACCGCCGGTCGGCGGTGTCGCAGGCGGCGACGGTGACCTCGGCGCCCAGCGCGGTCAGTTCCTCGACGAGGGTGCCCGCCGCGTCGGGACCGCTGCGGCTGGTCAGCAGCAGCCTGCGGACCCCGTGCCGGGTGATCAGGTGACGTGCCAGGAGGGCGCCGAGAGCGCCGGTGCCACCGGTGAGGAGCACCGTCCGCTCCGGGTCGAACGCCGTGTCCGGCACCGGACCCGCGGTCACGGGGGCGAGCCGCGGGACCAGCAGCCGGCCCTCGCGTACGGCGAGTTGCGGTTCCGCGGTGGCCAGGGCCGCCGCGAGGGCGTCGGCGGAGACCGGTGAGCCGTCGAGGTCGACGAGGGCGAACCGGTCCGGGTGCTCGGACTGCGCCGACCGGATCAGGCCCCACACCGCCGCGGCGGCCGGGTCGGCGTCGGGATCGCCGTACCCCGCGTCCGCCTCGGTGGACATCGCGCCTTCGGTCAGGAGCACCAGCCGGGAGGTGCCGCCCTTGTGGGCCAGCGTCTCCTGGAGCAGTTCCAGGGCCTGGTGCGTCGCGGTGTGCGCCGCCCGGGCCGGGTCGGCGCCGGGCTCGG
>NZ_JABTYA010000287.1:0-1113 GCF_013302945.1 Streptomyces sp. 8P21H-1
GCCCGCGGGCCGCCCGCGAGCAGGCCCGCGACCGAGCCGGCCGTCGCGCCGTTCGAGTCGGTGTCCCAGCCGCCCGACACCGCGCGGCAGACGGAGGCCGAGAAGTCCCCGTCGGCGTGGGTGAGGGCGGCGGCGAGCAGCGCCGTGTTGGGGACGGCGTGCACCCAGTGGTACGCGGCGTGGGTGGCGTGCAGTTCGTCCACGACCCGGTCGAAGTCGTGGTGGACGTGGGCCAGCCGCACGGCGTGGCGGACGGCGCGGGCCAGGCGGGAGCCGGGGGGCACCACGGTGAGTCCCGTACGCAGACAGGTGTGGACGTCGCTCGCGCCGGTGGCCGCCTCGGCGATGGCGGCCGCCGCGAACATCGCCGCGTGGACGCCGTTGGCGGTGTGGGTGAGGGTGGCGTCGCGGTGGGCCTGTTCCGCGGCGGCGCCGGGGGCACCGGGGTTGGTCCAGCCGTGCACGTCCGCGCGGATCAGGGCGCCGATCCACTCGCGGAACGGGTTGCGGTGGCGGGCCGTGTGCGGGGGTTCGACGCCGTCGAGGAGGTTGCGGTAGGCGACCCGCTCCGCGGTGAACGTGCGGCCCGCGGGGAGTTCGTCCAGCCAGAGGCGGGCCACGTCCGCGGTGCTGAAGCGCCTGCCGTGGCGTTGCAGCAGCAGCAGGTTCAGCAGCGGGTAGTCGAGGTCGTCGTCCTCCGGCATGCCGTCGATGTTCTCGGCGAGGGAGGTGGCGGCGGAGCGGCGGTTCCAGGGGAACTCGGCCTTCAGCGCGGGGGGCAGGCCCCGTTCGGTGAACCATGTGGTCAGGGGCCAGTTGCCGGTGGCGCGGGCGAGCCGGCGGATGCCGGTCAGGGGGAGCTTCTCCACCGGTTTGCCGAGGAGGCAGCCCGCGGCCCTGCCCAGCCAGGCCGCCTCCAGGCGGGGGAGGGAGGCGGTGGGGGCCGGGCTCCCGGCCGGGGCGGGCCAGTCGGGGCACAGGGCCTTGATCGCGGGCAGGGAGGTCGGCTCGTCGTCGGCGAACGCGCTGGGCAGGTCGGCCAGTTCGTCCAGGAGGTCCCGGGCCAGGGAGCGCAGGTAGGGGGAGACCGGGGCGTGGGACGCGCCCGCGCGC
>NZ_JABTYA010000288.1:0-1009 GCF_013302945.1 Streptomyces sp. 8P21H-1
CGGCGGCGCGGGCGCGGGCGGTGCTCTCCGCGTACGCCGGTGCCGGTGCCGGTGCCGACGACGGCGCCGAGGGGGTGGTGGCCGCCCGTGTCGCCGAGGCGGAGCGGTTGATGCGGGTGGCGGAGTCGGAGTCGGATGTGCGGGGCTGAGCTTCTGGAGGGGACGGGGGTGGGGTCGTGTTGCGGCTGCGGGTTCGTCGTGGTCCCCCAGCCTTCGGCCGGGAGGTGCCCCCAGGTCGCGCGGTTCCCCGCGCCCCTGAAAAGCCCGGGCCGCCGTAACCCTGAAAAGTGCGGGTCCGCCGTAGCCCTGAAGGTGCGGGTCCGTCGTGGTCCCCCAGCCTTCGGCCGGGAGGTGCCCCCAGGTCGCGCGGTTCCCCGTGCCCCTTCGGGGGCTTCTACTCGACGCCGATCAGCAGGAGGGCGCCCTGGTGGCCGCCCCGGTAGACGATCGTGTCCACGGCCAGGTAGGACTCGCGGACGCGGGCCTCCAGGTGGGTCGCGATCGTGTCCGGGGCCTCGTCGCCCAGGACCAGGGTGACCATCTCGCCGCCCGCCGCGAGCATCCGGTCCAGGACCGTCCCGGCGGTGGCCGCGATGTCGGAGCCGATCACGGCCACGTCCCCCTCGATGAGGCCGAGGACGTCACCGGCCTGGCAGATGCCGGCCATGGTCCAGGACTCGTGTTCGGCGATCTCCACCTCGGCGTACCGGGTGGCTCCCGCGGCGGAGGTCATCGCGACCACGTCCTCGTCGAAGCGCCGCCCGGGCTCGTGCACGGCGAGCGCGGCGATCCCCTGCACCGCGGAGCGCGTGGGGATCAGCGCGACCCGTACGCCCTCGGTCCTGGCCTGCTCGGCCGCCGCCGCGGCGGTGTGCCGCAGCTCGGCGTCGTTCGGCAGCAGCACCACCTCGCGCGCGTGGGCCCGCCGTACCGCCTCGACGAGTTCCCCGCTCGCCGGCGGCTCCCCGGGGCGGGCCAGCACGGTGGTGGCCCCGGCCTCGGCGTAGAG
>NZ_JABTYA010000289.1:0-5232 GCF_013302945.1 Streptomyces sp. 8P21H-1
TCCCGGTGGCGGTGGCGGCGGTTTCGCCGGCCGTCCGGGTGGTCCCGGCGGTGGCGGCGGCGGTCGTCCCGGCTTCGGCGGTCGTCCCGGTGGTCCGGGTGGCCGTGGTGGCACACAGGGCGCCTTCGGCCGTCCCGGTGGTCCCGCGCGCCGTGGCCGCAAGTCGAAGCGGCAGAGGCGCCAGGAGTACGAGGCCATGCAGGCCCCGTCGGTCGGCGGCGTCATGCTGCCTCGCGGCAACGGGCAGTCCGTCCGTCTGTCGCGCGGTGCCTCGCTCACCGACTTCGCCGAGAAGATCGGCGCCAACCCGGCGTCGCTCGTCGGCGTGATGATGAACCTCGGCGAGATGGTCACCGCCACGCAGTCCGTCTCCGACGAGACGCTGAAGCTCCTCGCGGACGAGATGAACTTCGTCCTGGAGATCGTCAGCCCCGAGGAGGAGGACCGCGAGCTGCTCGAGTCCTTCGACATCGAGTTCGGCGAGGACGAGGGCGACGAGGACGACCTGGTCGTCCGTCCGCCGGTCGTGACCGTCATGGGTCACGTCGACCACGGCAAGACCCGCCTGCTCGACACCATCCGCAAGACGAACGTCGTCGCGGGCGAGGCCGGCGGCATCACGCAGCACATCGGTGCGTACCAGGTCGCGACCGAGGTCAACGGCGAAGAGCGCAGGATCACCTTCATCGACACCCCGGGTCACGAGGCGTTCACCGCCATGCGTGCCCGTGGTGCCAAGTCGACCGACATCGCGATCCTCGTGGTGGCGGCCAACGACGGTGTGATGCCCCAGACGATCGAGGCGCTGAACCACGCCAAGGCGGCCGAGGTGCCGATCGTGGTCGCGGTCAACAAGATCGACGTCGAGGGTGCCGACCCGACCAAGGTGCGCGGTCAGCTCACCGAGTTCGGTCTGGTGGCCGAGGAGTACGGCGGCGACACGATGTTCGTCGACATCTCCGCCAAGCAGGGTCTGAACATCGACCAGCTGCTGGAGGCCGTGGTCCTCACCGCGGACGCCTCGCTCGACCTGCGGGCCAACCCGGAGCAGGACGCGCAGGGCATCGCGATCGAGTCCCACCTCGACCGCGGCCGCGGTGCCGTCTCGACGGTCCTGGTCCAGCGCGGCACGCTGCGCATCGGCGACACGATGGTGGTCGGCGACGCGTACGGCCGGGTCCGGGCGATGCTCGACGACAACGGCAACAACGTCGAGGAAGCGGGTCCCTCGACCCCCGTCCTCGTGCTCGGTCTCACCAACGTCCCGGGCGCCGGCGACAACTTCCTCGTCGTCGACGAGGACCGTACGGCCCGGCAGATCGCCGAGAAGCGCGCGGCGCGCGAGCGCAACGCCAACTTCGCCCGGCGCGGAGTCCGGTTCTCCCTGGAGAACCTGGACGAGGCGCTCAAGGCCGGTCTGGTGCAGGAACTCAACCTCATCATCAAGGGCGACGCGTCCGGTTCGGTGGAGGCCCTCGAGTCCTCGCTGCTCCAGCTCGACGTCGGCGAAGAGGTCGACATCCGCGTCCTGCACCGCGGCGTGGGTGCGGTCACCGAGTCGGACATCGACCTGGCGACCGGATCCGACGCCATCGTCATCGGCTTCAACGTCCGCGCCGCGGGCCGCGCGGCGCAGATGGCGGAGCGCGAGGGCGTCGACGTCCGCTACTACTCGGTGATCTACCAGGCCATCGAGGAGATCGAGGCGGCCCTCAAGGGCATGCTCAAGCCGGAGTACGAAGAGGTCGAGCTCGGCACGGCGGAGATCCGCGAGGTCTTCCGCTCGTCCAAGCTGGGCAACATCGCCGGTGTGCTGGTCCGCTCCGGCGAGGTCAGGCGCAACACCAAGGCGCGGTTGCTGCGCGACGGCAAGGTCATCGCGGAGAACCTCACCATCTCCGGTCTGCGCCGCTTCAAGGACGACGTCACCGAGATCCGCGAAGGGTTCGAGGGCGGTATCAACCTCGGCAACTTCAACGACATCAAGATCGACGACGTCATCGCGACGTACGAGATGCGCGAGAAGCCGCGCGCGTAACGCCTGCGGCTCGGCTCGACCGTGTGGGGTTGGCCGACGGGAACTGTGGTTCCCGTCGGGCAACCCCCGCGGGGTTTTCGGGGCTCCGCGGAGACTGTGTCCGCGGTCCGGTGGGGGCTGGTCGCGCAGTTCCCCGCGCCCCTGGAAGTGGGGCTGCGCCCCGGCTTCCGGCCCGTCCGGCGACGGAAGGGGCGGGGGCGAAACCCCGTCGAGCGGCACCAGGGGTTCGGGGTAACGTTCAAGTGCCCCGGCAAGAAGCCTGGCCGGGCCACCTATCCCGTACCGGCGGGACATCCGGACACACATGTACGTGGGGACTCTGTCCTTCGACCTCCTCCTCGGCGACGTACGGTCGCTGAAGGAGAAGCGCTCCGTCGTCCGCCCGATCGTGGCCGAACTCATCCGCAAGTACGCGGTGAGCGCGGCGGAGGTGGAGCACATGGACCTCCACCGCAGGGCCGTCATCGGACTGGCGGTGGTCTCCGGCGACACCGGCCACCTGACCGACGTACTGGACAGGTGCGAGCGGCTGGTCGCCGGGCACCCCGAGGTGGAGCTGCTGTCGGTGAGGCGGCGACTGCACGGGGAAGACGACGAATGAGCGTGCGGCGGCAAGGACCGCCCGTACACGGAGCAGCAGGAAAGTAGGGAGACGGACCAGTGGCCGACAACGCGCGGGCGAAGAGGCTGGCGGACCTCATCCGAGAGGTGGTTGCCCAGAAGCTGCAGCGCGGGATCAAGGACCCGCGGCTCGGTTCGCATGTGACCATCACGGACACCCGGGTCACCGGGGACCTCCGGGAGGCGACCGTCTTCTACACGGTGTACGGCGACGACGAGGAGCGCGCGGCGGCCGCCGCGGGCCTGCAGAGCGCCAAGGGCGTGCTCCGCTCGGCCGTCGGCGCGGCGGCGGGCGTGAAGTTCACCCCGTCGCTCACCTTCGTGGCGGACGCCCTGCCGGACACCGCCAAGACCATCGAGGACCTGCTCGACAAGGCGCGGGCCAAGGACGCCCAGGTGCGCGAGGTCTCGGCCGGTGCCACCTTCGCCGGTGACGCCGACCCGTACCGGAAGCCGGAGGACGACGAGCCCGCCGACGACCCGGACGCCGACGACCCGGACGCCGACGCGGCGGACGGCCACACGGCGCACGGCGACGGAACAGGCGGCGACGCCGCCAAATGACGCAGAAGCAGCAGACGCCCGACGGCCTCGTCATCGTCGACAAGCCGTCGGGCTTCACCTCGCACGACGTGGTCGCCAAGATGCGCGGGATCGCGAAGACCCGCCGCGTCGGACACGCGGGCACCCTCGACCCCATGGCGACGGGCGTGCTCGTCCTCGGCGTCGAGAAGGCGACCAAGCTCCTCGGGCACCTCGCGCTGACCGAGAAGGAGTACCTGGGCACCATCCGGCTCGGGCAGAGCACCCTGACGGACGACGCCGAGGGCGACCTCACCTCGTCGGCCGACGCCTCCGGGGTGACCCGGGACGCCATCGACGCCGGGATCGCCCAGCTCAGCGGCGACATCATGCAGGTGCCGTCCAAGGTCAGCGCCATCAAGATCAACGGCGTGCGCTCGTACAAGCGGGCGCGCGAGGGCGAGGACTTCGAGATCCCGGCCCGGCCGGTGCGGATCTCGTCGTTCACCGTGTACGACGTCCGGGACGCCGTGGCCGAGGACGGCACGCCCGTGCTGGACCTGATCGTCTCGGTGGTGTGCTCGTCCGGTACGTACATCCGCGCGCTCGCCCGTGACCTGGGCGCCGGCCTCGGTGTCGGCGGCCATCTGACGGCCCTGCGGCGCACCCGCGTGGGCCCGTACAAGCTCGACTCCGCCCGTACGCTCGACCAGCTCCAGGAGGAGCTGACCGTGATGCCGGTGGCGCAGGCCGCCACGGCCGCGTTCCCCCGGTGGGACGTGGACACCAGGCGCGCGCAGCTGCTGACGAACGGTGTGCGGCTGGAGATGCCCGACGAGTACACCGGCAGCGGGGCCGTCGGGGTGTTCGACCCCGAGGGACGGTTCCTGGCGCTGGTGGAGGAGCAGAAGGGCAAGGCCAGGAGCCTCGCGGTCTTCGGCTGACCCCGGCAGGCCGGTCCCCGGCCGATCCCGGCGGTCCGGGTCGACCGGTCGCGCCGGTCGGTCGCTCCGTCGTGGAGCGGCGTTCACGGGGTCTCCTGTGCGCGCCGCTCCACTGTCCCCCTCGGTTCCCCCACTCAAGGGTGCATCCACCCGCCCCGGTCCATTCACCCGTCCGGCCAGGCGCTCGGAGTGAACCAAGGGAGCGGGAGGGGGCTCGTTCGGCTCCGGATCCGTCGCGTCCGGTCCCCGCGCCTACCGTCGGACATCGAAGCGCCGAAAGCACGGTACGGCGCGTGCGGCGGGGAGGTTCGGAGATGGCGGGACGGAGCCCGGAAGCCGGGGGCCGTCATCGGGCGCCGGGCGCCGCGACCGCCCGGGGGACCGGTCATCCGGCACGGCAGGACCGGGACGCCGGCCGGGGGACACCCGCTCGGGCGGGGGAGACGCCGGTCCGGGCCGGGGGAACACCGTCCCGGACCGGGGAAACACCGTCCCGGACCGCCGGAACACCGTCCCGGGCCACGGATACGTCCTCCCAGGTCACGGGTGCGCCTTCCTGGGCCGCAGGAGTGCCGGTCCGCGCCGCGGAGGCCCCGGCCGCGGCCCCCGCGACAGTGGGGGCTTCCGGGCTCGGGGCTTCCGAGCTCGCGGCCTCCGCGTCCGGCGGGGGCGCGGAAGCGCCGGACCGCGCGCTGGTGCGGATCCGCGACCTGGCCGGGCGGCCCCGCGGCACCGGCTTCGCCGCGGACCACCACGGCACGGTCGTCACCAGCCACGAGGCGGTCGACGGCCTGTCCCACCTCGTCCTCCACACACCCGACGGGAACCGCGCCCGCCCGGTCGCGGCCGACGCGGTCACCGCCCTCCCGGCCCTGGGCCTCGCCCTCGTCCACTGCGACGGCCTGGGTCTCGCCCCTCTTCCGGTCACCGTCCGGAACTCCGTGGAGACCGGCACGTACGTCCGTATCGCGGCGGGCGGCTGGCGGGAGGCCCGTGTGCTGGGCTCGGCCGCCGTGACGTACCCGGCGGCCGGCCGCTGCCATCCGCTCCCCGCCGCGCTGGAGCTGGCGATCGGTACGGCGGGCAGTGACGCGCTGCGGCCCGGGG
>NZ_JABTYA010000290.1:0-884 GCF_013302945.1 Streptomyces sp. 8P21H-1
GGGCGCCTCGACGGTCTGGCGCGGCTGGTCGTCGCCGGAAGCTCGGCGCCCGCCCTGGTGACCGCCGCCGTGGTGCACGGCGAACTCCTCGCGCTGCGCCCGTTCGGCTCCCACAACGGGCTGGTCGCGCGCGCGGCCGAACGGATCGTCCTCGTCGGCAGCGGCCTGGACCCCAAGTCGGTCTGTCCGCCCGAGGTCGGCCACGCGGAACTCGGCCGCGCGGCCTACGCGGCCGCTCTGGACGGCTACGCCTCCGGGACCCCGGAGGGGATGGCGGCCTGGATCGCCCACTGCGGCAGGGCGGTCGAACTCGGCGCCAGGGAGTCGACGGCCGTGTGCGAGGCGCTGCAGCGGGGCGCCGCGTAGGTCCCGGACGCCGCACGGGTCCGTCCCGAACAGGGTTGCGGCGGTACGGATGTCCGTACCGCCGCTGGCATGACCACCGGGTTACCAAGCGTCCTCGAAGTGTTGCCCATCAGGTCGGGAACTGTTGCCCGTCGCCTGGTGCGGCTGGCCCGTAATCGACGGGTCGACGTCGCGTGGGTGCCCGGTGTTCATGCTCGGTCCGTGGGGCCTCTGTTGCGTGAGTAGGTCTTCCTTTCGGATGTCCTGGGTCTCGCGGGCCGTCCATTCCTTTGTACTCCAGGACCGGAGCAAGCGGAAGCCCTTGCTGCACTCCTTTACTTTTGCCTCAAAAGGAGTGAATCGGTCGCTCGGCCCGGAAGGGCGCACACCGAGGCGCCGGAGGGCGGGCGCGGTGCCCCGCCCTGCGGTGTGGGCGTCGTGTCGGTGTCGGTGTCAGGGGCCGACGCCGGTGTCGGTGCCGGCCGCTCAGCCCACCGTCGCGCGGCGCCGGCTGGCATACCAGACGAGCCCCGCCGTGG
>NZ_JABTYA010000291.1:0-646 GCF_013302945.1 Streptomyces sp. 8P21H-1
GCCCGCGGGCCTCGCCACGGCCCTGCACGCGGCCCGCGCGGGTCTCGGGACGACCGTCTGGGAGCGGCGCGCCGGCACCATCGACAAGGCGTGCGGCGAAGGACTGATGCCGGGTGCCGTCGCCGGTCTGGCGGCACTCGGCGTCCACCCGCCGGGCTACGACCTGCGGGGCATCCGGTACGTGGCCGGCGGACGCCGGGCCGACGCCGGCTTCCGGGCGGGTCCGGGCCGCGGGGTGCGCCGCACCGTGCTGCACGCGGCGCTGCGGGAGGCGGCGCTGGCGGCGGGCGTGCGGGTCGAGCAGCACGCCGTGCGCCGGGTCGAGCAGGACGAGGACGGTGTGACCGCCGACGGCGTCCGCGCCCGTCATCTCGTGGCGGCCGACGGCCTGCACTCGCCGATCCGCCGGGCCCTGGGGCTGCACCGGCCGTGCCGGACCCACCGGCGGTACGGACTGCGGCGCCACTACGCCCTCACCCCCTGGAGCGACCTCGTCGAGGTGCACTGGGCCGGCGCGACGGAGGCCTATGTGACACCGGTGTCGGACGGCCTCGTGGGCGTCGCGGTGCTCGCCGCCGACCGGCGGCCGTACGACCACCACCTGGCGGCCTTCCCCGAGCTGCGGGAGCGGCTGGCCGCGGCCGGG
>NZ_JABTYA010000292.1:0-3117 GCF_013302945.1 Streptomyces sp. 8P21H-1
CCGGGCAGGCGCACCGTGCCGTCGGCCACCCGCACGAACGGCACCGGGCGCGGCGCCGTCCAGTCGCGCACCCGCGGGTCGCGGTCGACGGCCTTCGCGAGGGCGTCCATCGACCAGCTGGAGAAGTAGACCCGGGACTCGGCGACCAGCCCGGTGCCGGGGTGCACCTCCACGCCGCGCCGGGAGGTGTCGAAGGTGCCCCAGCCGACCGGTCCGAAGAACCCGATGGTGTCGTTCTTGACGCAGAACCGCTGCCAGTAGTGCGCGACCAGCTCCTCGCGCTGGCGGGGCATGCTGGTGCGGCCCCCGGCGGACGGCGTCCAGTCGAGGAACGGCTTGATGCCGGTGCGCAGCACCGCACGGTTCTGCCAGGCGACCGCCGCCCGGAACGGCGCCGAGGCGGCGATCTCCTGGAGTTCGTGCGCGGTGCGCACCGCCGCCGCCGAGAAGGTCTCCTGGAACGCCTCCCAGTCCGCCCCCGCCGGTACCTCCCCGGGGGCGAACTTGTCCGCGGCCTCGGCCAGGCCCTCCGGGGCCAGCCGGAGTACCCCCGCCGCGGGGAAGCCGGGTCCGCGGAGCGCGAAGTGCGTCCACAGGCGCCACCCGCCGCCGGGCATGCTGATGGTGTCGGACATTGCTGAGCTACCTCCCTGGGAAGAATGCGCCGGACCGGTGGCCGGCCGGATCGCCGGACCGGGCCGTCAGGCCGGCTCCGCCGGGATGCCGCCGAGGCACCACTCCAGAACGGCGCGGGCGCTGTGGTACTTGTTCTCGGCCTGCCGGAACGCGATGCTCGCGGGACCGTCCAGCACCTCGCCGGTCACCTCGTCACCGCGGTGCGCGGGCAGGTCGTGCATGAAGACGGCGCCGGGACAGGCCGCCAGCACGGCGGCGTCCACCCGGAAGGGGGCGAAGACGCGCCGCCAGTCCGGGTCGGGCTTGGTCGTGCCGGTCGTCTCCCAGCGGGTGGTGTAGACGATGTCGGCCGCGGGCAGGTCGGCCATGTGGTGCCGCTCCTCCACCAGCGCGCCGGACACCGCGGCGTGGGCGCGGGCCCGGTCGAGGAAGACCGGGTCGAGTCCGTAGCCGGGCGGGGTCCGCAGATGCAGTTCGGTGCCGGGGAACCGGCTGAGGGCCAGGGCGAGCGCCGAGGCGGTGTTGTTGCCCTCACCGGCGTACAGCACCCGCAGGCCCTCGATCCGCCCGAAGCGGCCGAGCATCGTGGTGAGGTCGGTGAGGGCCTGGGTGGGGTGCTCGGCGGCGCTCATCGCGTTGATCACGGCCATCCGCTTCTGGGCGGCGTAGGCGCGCAGTTCCCCGGTGCTGCCCGCGGTGCGCGCCACCAGCACGTCGAGCATGCGGGAGAGCACGTCGCCGGTGTCCTCGGAGGACTCCCCGGTGTTCTCCTGGAGGTCACCGGGACCGTAGGTGATCAGCTGGCCGCCGAGCCGGAGCGCGCCGGCCGAGAACGCGGTCCTGGTGCGGGTGGACGTCTTGCGGAACAGCACACCGACGACGGCGCCGGCGAGCGGCCGGGCGTCCTCGCACTCCCCGGCGGCGTACTGGGCGCCGCGGCGCACGAGCAGGCGCAGCTCCCGGTCGGTCAGGTCGTCGACGGAGATCAGGTGGTGGCGGTCGGGACGGGGCATGGCGGGTTCCTCCTCGGGCGGCCGGCGGTCAGCCCGCACGCAGGGCGTCGAGCAGGATGCCGAGCCCCTCGTCGAGCGGACCGGGGTCGATGGTCAGGGGCGGCATCACCTTCAGGACCTCGTCGTGGCGGCCGCAGCGCTCGACGATCAGGCCGTGCTCGAAGGCGTGGCGCTGCACCCGTCCGGCCCGCTCCGCGCCGCCGGCCCGGGCGGTGTCGACGCCGAGCACCATGCCCCGGCCGCGCAGCACGAGATCGGGGTCCAGGGCGCCGGCGTCGGCCCGGAAGCGGGTGAGGCGCTCCGTGTTGCGCCGCAGGCCGGCCAGGAAGCCGTCCCGCTGCCACAGCTCGCACGCCGCGGTGGCCGCGACGAAGGCGAGCTGGTTGCCGCGGAAGGTGCCGGTGTGCTCGCCGGGCTGCCACAGGTCCAGCTCGCGGCGGAACAGGGTGAGCGACAGCGGCAGTCCGTAGCCGCTGAGGGACTTGGAGACGGTGACGACGTCCGGCACGATCCCGGACTCCTCGAAGCCGAAGAACGTGCCGGTGCGGCCGCAGCCGGTCTGGATCTCGTCCAGGATCAGCAGCACCCCGTGGCGTTCGGTGACCTCGCGCAGCCGGCGCAGCCACTCCCGGCTCGCCGGGTAGACCCCGCCCTCCATCTGCACCGCCTCGACCACGACGGCCGCGGGCAACTCGGTGCCGGACGACGGGTCGCTCCACAGCCGCTCGATCAGCCCGATCGAGTCGAAGGGGCCGAGCGGGCCGTCCTCGAAGGGCACGAAGGTCACGTCCCCGCCGGCGACCGTGCCCGCGCGGCGGGCGCGGCGGCTGCCGGTGACCTCCAGCGCACCGCGCGACATCCCGTGGTAGGCGCCGGTGAAGGCCGTCAGGCCGGTACGGCCGGTCGCCCGGCGGGCCAGCTTGAGGGCCGCCTCCACCGCGTCGGTCCCGGTCGGACCGGTGAACTGCACCTTGAAGTCCAGGCCGCGCGGCTGGAGCACGACCTCGGTGAAGCGGGTGAGGAAGTCGCGCTTGGCGACGGTGTGCAGGTCCAGGCCGTGCATCAGGCCGTCGCCGGCGAGGTAGTCGACGATCCGGCGCTTGAGGGCGTCGTGGTTGTGCCCGTAGTTCAGGCTGCCGGCGCCGCAGAAGAAGTCGATGAAGGCGCGGCCGTCGTCGGTGTGCAGCAACGCGCCCTTGGCGCGTTCGAACACCACGGGGAAGGTACGGCAGTACATCCGCACCTCGGACTCGATCTTCTCGAAGACGGAGGTGTCGGAGGGGCCAGTGGTGCTGCCAGCGACGCTGATGGGGTCGGTGAGGCCGGTGAGGTCGGTGGGGCCGGTGGTCGCAACAGTGGTCATGGCGGTCCTTGGGCGAGGAGGCGGGTTCGGTCAGCGGCCGGCGGGCGTGCGCCCGCCGCGTGGGCGCGCGGTCAGCCGCGGCAGGGGCCCGTCGGCGGCCAGGAG
>NZ_JABTYA010000293.1:0-4563 GCF_013302945.1 Streptomyces sp. 8P21H-1
CACGGCGCCGCCGATGCCGTCACCGCGCCCGCGCCCAGACTGGCCGAGCTGCCCGGCCTCACCGCGCGGGTACGGGCGACCGGGCTGCGCGTCACCCTGGACGCGGACACGGGCGGCCGGCCGCTGCCGCAGCTGGTGGAGCTGGCGGCGTACCGCATCGTCCAGGAGGCGCTGACCAACGTGATCAAGCACGCGGATGCCCGGTGTGCGGCGGTGTCACTGACGGTGGACCGGGCCGGTGACCTGCTGGAGGTGCAGGTCACCGACGACGGCCGGCCCGGTGGTGCGGGGGCGCACGGGGGTGCCGCCCTTCCCGGGCCCGATCCCGGGTCCGGGATCGGGTCCGGGACCGGGATCGGGTCCGGGACCGAGTCCGGGACCGAGTCCGGGTCCGAGTTCGGGATCGGGTCCGAGTCCGGGACCGGGACCGGGACCGGGACCGGGACCGGGACCGGGACCGGGTCCGGGATCGGGTCCGGGTCCGGGTCCGAGTCCGGGACCGGGACCGGGTCCAGGTCCAGGTCCAGGTCCAGGTCCAGGATCGGGTCCAGGCCCGGGACTAGCTCCGGATCCGGGATCGACTCCGAGTCCGGGTCCGGAATCGAGTCCGAGTCCGGGTCCGGAATCGGGGTCAGGTCCGGGGCCGGGGCCGGGGCCGGGGCCGGGGCCGGGGAAGGTTTCGGGATGGTCGGGATGCGGGAGCGTGCCGCGGCCGTGGGTGGCACGGTGGAGGCCGGACCGCTGCCGGGCGGCGGATGGCGGGTGTACGCCCGCCTCCCCGTCGACCGCCTCTCCGGCGACGAGGGGGCGGCGGTGTGATCCGGGTGCTGCTGGCCGACGACCAGACCGTCGTGCGCGCGGGCTTCCGCGCCCTGCTCGACCTGACCGGCGACCTGGCGGTGGTCGCCGAGGCCGCCGACGGCGTACAGGCCGTGGAGCTGACCCGCGCCACCCGCCCGGACGTGGTGCTCATGGACATCCGCATGCCCCGGGCCGACGGCCTGCAGGCCACCCGCCGCATCGCCGCCGACCGCACCCTGGACGCCGTACGGGTGCTGGTCCTGACGACCTACGGGGCCGACGAGTACGTCTTCGAAGCCCTGCGCGCCGGAGCCGCGGGCTTCCTGCTCAAGGACATCGAGCCGGACGACCTGCGCACCGCCGTCCGCGGTGTCGCCGCCGGACAGAGCCTGCTCGCACCCGCCGTCACCCGTCGGGTCATCGAGGAGTTCGCCCGCCTGAGGACACCCGGGGCACAGGCGCGCGCACGGCTGGGACCGCTGACCGACCGGGAGCGCGAGGTCCTCGCGCTGGTCGGCCGGGGGCTGTCCAACGACGAGATCGGCCGGCGGCTGCTCATGAGCCCGCTCACCGCGAAGACGCACGTCAGCCGGACGATGACCAAGCTGGGGGCGCGGGACCGGGCGCAGCTGGTCGTGGTGGCGTACGAGACGGGGCTGGTGCGGGCGGGGGAGGTGTGACGTACTCCCCCGGGAGCAGCCGCCGTCTCCCGGCGGCGGATGTCCGGCGCGTCCGTCCTGCGTAGCGTCGGCGGCATGATCGAGGCACGGGAACTCACCAAGCGGTACGGCGGCCGCACCGCCGTCGACGCGCTGCCCTTCACCGTCCGGCCGGGTCCGGTCACCGGCTTCCTCGGACCCGACGGCGCGGGCAGGTCGACCACCCTGCGCATGATCCTCGGCCTCGACGCGCCCGGCGCGGGCACGGTCCTGCTGAGGAGGCCCGACGTCTGACCGCCGGCGGAACCCCGCCCTACCGGGCCAGTGGGCCGCGGACGTGCTCCAGGTGGACGGCCAGGCCCTGGTCGGCGCCGAGCCACAGCTTGTGGCCCGGTCCGAGTTCGGCGAGGCACCGGGTGCCGAACTGGATCTCGGTGTCCGTGCCGGGGTTCACCGTGAGCAGAGCGCGTTCCAGCAGCCAGGGCGGTTCGAAGCCGGCCTTCTCCAGCCGCAGGTAGAGCGGTCGGTGTGCCAGGTCGGCCAGGGTCAGCCGGGGTGCGCGCGGGTCGTTCATCCAGCTGTGGCCGACATCGGTGCCTTCCCCCAGGGTGAAGGTGCTCTGTGTGCCGCGGGTGGACCCGGCGCCGTCCTTGACCAGCCTGAACTCCCGTCCGCCCAGGCCCAGGTGGATGGGACCGGTGGTGTCCGCCGGTGCCTCGCCCGCGGTGAAGACCTGCACCCTGATCTGGGTGATCGGCGCCGTCGATCGTGCCGGCTGCCTCCGGCCGGCCGGGGACGCGGTGGTGGTCATCCAGTCCCCTCAATCGTTTTCGCCTGGAGCACCGGGAGCCACGGGCGACGCCTCTCATGCTTCTCATGCTTCGGCGCTCAGTACTTCCGCCTTGCCGGAGCGGAAGTTTCAACTCCGCTGTTCATGCATACGAGTTACTAAGTAATATGAATAAGGCGAAAACGCCGGTCGGTGTCAGGCGGTCGGCCGCCGGGTGGCCGACGTCCGGTAGTCGTGGAAGCCCGCCCCGCTCTTGCGGCCCGTCCTGCCCTCGCCGACCAGCCGCACCAGTAGCGGACACGGCCGGAACCTGTCATCGCCGGTGTACTGCCGCAGGACGTCCAGCGAGTCGAGCACCGTGTCGAGCCCGATGAGGTCGGCCGTGGCCAGCGGCCCCATACGGTGTCCGAAGCAGCTCTGGAAGATGTCGTCGACCTGCGCGGCCTCCGCGGTGCCCGCCTCGACCACGGTGGCCGCCTCGTTGATCGTCAGCATCAGGACCCGGTTGGACACGAAGCCGGGGGCGTCGGACACCACGACGCCCCGCTTGCCGAGGCTGCCGAGGAACGCCAGGGCGCGGTCCAGGGTCTCCCCGGAGGTCGCCGGAGTGGTGATGACCTCGACCGTGTCCTTGAGCGGGGCGGGGTTCATGAAGTGCATGCCGAGCACCCGGTCGGCCCGGCCGGTGACGGCGGCCAGCCCGGCGACCGGGATGGCGGAGGTGCAGGAGGCGAGCACGGTCCGCGGCGGGCAGAGCGCGTCCAGTTCGCGGAACACCGCCTCCTTGACGGCGGGGTTCTCCCGGGCGCACTCCACGACGAACGAGGCGCCGGCGAGGTCGGGGAGCCGGTCGCTCCAGCGCACGCGGGACGGGGGCTGCGCCGCCGGCGGGGCGCCACCGGTGCCGGCACCGGCGCCGGCACCGGGGTTCAGCAGCCGGTGCAGACGCAGTCCGTCGCGCAGCCGCCGGGGGGCGGTGGCCAGGGCGGCCGGGTCGGTGTCGACGGTCACCACGGTGTACCCGGCCGTGACCAGGCACTGGGTGACCCCGACTCCCATCACGCCCGCGCCGACCACACCTGCCGTGCCTGCCGTGTCGGCCGAACCGCCCGTGCGCCACGCGGTGTCCGTCACCGGCTCGCCCTCTCCTCGATGTCCTGAGCCCCGTCGGCCCCGTCGGCATACCGGGCGACGCCCTCCCGGTCCGTTCCGTCCGGGTCGTCGGCGACGACCCGGACGTGGCCCGGACGGGTCCTGGGCAGCCGGTCGGGATCCGCGGCCAGCACCATCCGGTCGCCGTGCCGCTCGATGACCTGGAACCCGGCGAACCGCAGGGTCACCAGCATGACCTGGTTGACGGGGGTGGACACGAACCGCGCCACCGGACGCAGGCCCGCCCGCACCGCCCGGTGCACGACGTGGTCCAGCAGTACGGCGCCGACCCCGCGGGACAGCACCCGGCACGAGGTCAGCAACAGCAGCAGCACGCTGTCGGTTCCGGTCAGCTCCGAGACGGCGAGCCCGATCGTGCCGTAGGAGCCGAACCGGTCCCGCAACCCGGCGACCAGCACCTCGTGATCGGGTGCCGCGGCCAGGCGGCGCAGTTCGACCATGTTCAGGGTGAGTCCGGTGGTGTTGAGCTGGTGGGTGCGTACGGTCAGTTCGTGGGCGCGCGCCAGATCCTCCTCGGTCGCACGCCGGACCGTCATGGTCAGGTCCAGGGAGGCGAGGAACTCGCCCTTCGATCCCTCGAAGTCCTGCTCGGCCCGGGTGCGGTGGCGCTCCACACTGTAGAGACGGCGGCGCTGCCGCGCCTCGTCCGTGACGAACTCGGGGGTGAACTCGGGGCGGTCGGGCAGCTCGCCGACCTGGTCCGCTCGGTAGCAGCGGACGCCGGGCAGCACTGCGGCCACCTCGGCCCGTTCGACGGGGTCGTTGTCCACGAATGCGACGGCGTCCGGGGCGAGGCCGAGCGTGCGGACGATCCGCCGCACCGCGTCCGACTTGCCGCCCCAGCCGATCTCCACCGCGCTGAACAGCTCGGCGAGGCCGTGGTGGGCCAGGTGCGCCTCGGAGGTCCGCGGGTCCCCGCGGCTCGCCACCGCGTGCAGGATGCCCCGGCGGTCGAGTGTCCGCAGCGTCTCGACGGCGGCGGTGAACGGCTGGGGCCGGTCGCCCTCCAGCACCACCCCGTCCCACAGGGTGTCGTCGAGGTCCCAGACCAGGCACTTGACCGTGTTCACCGGCCCGGTCCGTCCGCCGCCGCCCGGCTGTCGGCCGCCCGGCTGTCGGCCGCCCGGTCGTCGGCCGCCC
>NZ_JABTYA010000294.1:0-2334 GCF_013302945.1 Streptomyces sp. 8P21H-1
CGCCCGGCGCGCTGTCGCCCGGCTCCACCCCGCCGATCTCCGGTGCACCGGCGTCCGACGGCGCGAGGGCCGCGTCCGGTGCGTCTCCGGTCTCCAGGAGCCGGAGGGCGGCGGCGTGGTCGAGCTTGCCGTTGGTGGTCAGCGGGAGGTGCGGGGCGAACACCAGGCGGGAGGGGACCAGCGCGGCGGGCAGTACGCGCGCGAGCTCCTCGCGGACCGCGGCGGCCGACGGCCGCCGTGCAGCCGTGCCGCGGCACAGCGCGGCCAGCTCCCGGTCGCCGCCGGAGCCGGTCCACGGCAGCACCCGGGCGTCGTCGACGCCCGCCACACCGCGCAGCGCCGCCTCGATCTCCTGTGCCTCCACGCGCAGGCCCCGGATCTTGAACTGGGCGTCGCGGCGGCCCAGGAAGCGCAGCCGGCCGTGCTCGTCCACCCGCCCCAGGTCCCCGGTACGGTACAGTCGGCCGCTCCCGCCGCTCGACCGGTCCTCCGGGAACGGGGAGTCCACGAAGCGCTCCGCCTCCGCCTCCGGCCGGCGGTGGTAGCCGAGCCCCACCGCGGGGCCGCCGACGCAGATTTCGCCGACGGCACCGGCGGCGACCGGGCGGAGGCCGGTGTCCAGCAGATGGATGACGGTGTTGTCGATCGGGCCGCCCAGCGGCACGTCCGTCCCCGACCACCCCGGCGGGCAGGCCCAGTGGGTGACGTCGATGGCCGCCTCCGTCGGCCCGTACAGGTTGTGCAGCCCGACGCCGGGCAGGACGGCCTGGAAACGGCGGACCGTGTCCGCCGGCAGGGCCTCGCCGCTGGCCAGCACCAGCCGCAGCGAGGTCGCCCGCGCCGCGCCCGGCTCGTCGAGGAAGAGCGACAGCATCGACGGGACGAAGTGGCTGACGGTGATGCCGGCCTCGGCGAACCAGCGTGCCACGGCGGCCGGGGACCGGTGCGCCCCGGGCCGGGCCAGCACCACGCTCGCGCCCGCGAGCAGCGGCCAGAAGAACTCCCACACGGACACGTCGAAGCCGCACGGCGTCTTCTGCGCGACCCGGTCCCCGGGCCCGAGCCGGAACCGCTCCTGCGCCCAGTTCAGCCGGTTGGTGACGCCCCGGTGGGCGTTGGGACAGCCCTTCGGGCGGCCCGTGGTTCCCGAGGTGTAGATCATGTACGCCGGGTCGTCCGGGCCCGCGCCCGCCACCAGCGGTCCGCCGTCCTCGGCGTCGATCAGCTCGCGCCGTGCCGTCACGTCCAGCACCCGCACCGGCAGCCCGTCGAAGACGGTGCGCAGGCCGGAGTCGGTGATCACCAGCGGGGCCCCGCAGTCCTCCGCCAGCAGACGGGTGCGGGCGGGCGGGTTGGCCGTGTCCAGCGGAACGTAGGCGGCACCGGACCTGACCACCGCCAGCAGGGCCACCACCAGGTCCACCGACCGCTCCAGGTGCACGGCCACCCGGTCGGCCACACCCACACCGCAGGCCCGCAGGTACCGGGCGAGCCGGGCGCTGCGGAGCCCGAGCTCCCGGTACGTCAGCTCCTCCCCGGACCGCAGCGCCACCCGGTCCGCGTGCTCGGCGAGCGCTCGCTCCAGCCGGTCGGCCAGCGTGAGTCCGGCCGCGAAGTCACGCACCGGACCGACCAGGGGGGCCTGTGGCGGCGCCGGGGCCGGGTCGTGTTCCGGGTCCCGCTCGCAGAGGTCCCGCAGGGTGCGCGCGTAGTCCGAGAAGAGGGCGTCGAGGAGCCCGTCGGGGAGGGCGTCCGGTCGTACGTCCCACTGGCACACCAAGGTGTCGCCGACGAACATCGGGACCTGGTCGACGGCCACCCCGGAGGTCTGCGACTGGTTGTACCGCAGCTCCACCCCCGGACCGCCGCGTGCGGGACGCTCGGTCGGCAGCCGGGTGAAGACGACCGGGAACGGGGACGCGCCGCCGGGCTCGCGCCGGGCGCGTGCACGGGCCGCCGCCAGACCGTCGGCCCGTTCCGTGCGCGACAGCTGACCGCGCAGCCGCTCCGCCACCGCGCGCGCCCGGTCGGCCGGACCGGCCGGCAGCGTGTCGTCCACCACCAGCCAGCTCAGCCGTGTGAAGTCGGTGAGGAGACCGTCGACGCCGGGCGGCCGCTCCGGCCGGTCCCAGGAGACGACGACCACGGTGAACGCCTCGCCGTCGGGACAGGCACGGCGCCAGACGTCGCAGTAGACGGTGAGCAGCAGGACGTCCAGCGGCACCCCCCACCGCTCGGCGAGACGCAGCAGCACCCGCCACCGCGGCAGGTCGAGGCGCCGGTGGTCACCGCCCGCCCCGCCGGGGCCGGACGGGCCCGGACCCCGGCGGACGG
>NZ_JABTYA010000295.1:0-3724 GCF_013302945.1 Streptomyces sp. 8P21H-1
CTGCGGCAGGCGAGCACGACCCGCGCGCCCCGCCGCGCCAGCTCCCGCGCGGTGACGTACCCGATCCCGCTGTTGGCGCCGGTGACGACGGCGGTGCGCCCGCGCTGGTCGGGGATGTCGAGCGTGCTCCAGCGGCTCATGACCCGCTCCCTCCGGATGCGCCCCGTCCTGTGCGGGCCGCCAGCCTAAGCGCCCCGGCAGGGGCGCGGGGAACTGCGCGACCTGGGGGCACCTCCCGGCCGAAGGCTGGGGGACCACATCGGACCCGCACCCGACGACGCGCCGGGCGGAGCCCTACCCCACCCGTACCTCGTACGTCGTCACGCGCACCGACTCGTCGTCCAGGCACCGGCCCGACGCCAGGTCGAACCGCTGCTTCAGCAGCGGCGAGGCGACGAACGGCCGCCCCTGGTGGGAGCCGGTCAGGCCGCGGGACAGCACCGCCGCCCCGGAGAAGGGGTCGCGGTTGTCGATCGCGTACAGCCGCCCCGCGCGGTCCATGAACAGCGCCGCCTGCCGCCCGTCCGGCAGCAGCGCGGCCACCCCCCGGCCGGGCACCAGCACGGACAGGTCGCAGACGGCGAACCACTCGCCGTCCGCGCCGGTCGTGCCGTCCGCACCGGTCGTGCCGTCCGCACCGGTCGTGCCGGTCGTGCCGTCCGCACCGGTCGTGCCGGTCGTACCGTCCGCACCGGTCGGGTCGGTCGGGCCGGTCGGGTCGGTCGTGCCGTCCGGCCCGGTCGGCCGGAGCCGGACCGTGAGCGTCGTGGTCGTCTCGGGTGCGAGCGTCATCGCCGGGCGCTTCCTTCCAGGGGACGGGTGCCGATGGTCAGCAGCGGCAGGTCGGGCTTGATCTGGTCGCGCTCGGGGACGAACCCGACGACCGGGTCGGGGGTGTCCGGCGCGTTGACGAAGGACACGAAGCGGGACAGCTTCTCCGGGTCGTCGATGGTCGCGGCCCACTCGTCGCGGTAGGCGGCGACGTGCGCGGCCATCAGCGACTCCAGTTCCCCGCAGATGCCCAGCGAGTCGTCGACGACGACGTCACGGACGTGGTCCAGGCCGCCGGGGAGCCGCTCCAGCCAGGTCGAGGTGCGCTCCAGGCGGTCGGCCGTGCGGATGTAGAACATCAGGAACCGGTCGATCAGCCGGACCAGCTCGTCGTCCGAGAGGTCCTGGGCGAGCAGGTCCGCGTGGCGCGGGGTCGCGCCGCCGTTGCCGCCGACGTACAGGTTCCAGCCGTTGGCCGTGGCGATGACGCCGAAGTCCTTCGACTGGGCCTCCGCGCACTCGCGGGCGCACCCCGAGACCGCCGACTTGAGCTTGTGCGGGGACCGCAGTCCCCGGTAGCGCAGCTCCAGGTCGATGGCCATGCGCACCGAGTCCTGGACGCCGTAGCGGCACCAGGTCCGCCCGACGCACGACTTCACCGTCCGCAGCGACTTCCCGTACGCGTGCCCGGACTCGAAGCCGGCGTCCACCAGCCGGGTCCAGATGAGCGGCAGCTGCTCGACGCGGGCGCCGAACATGTCGATCCGCTGACCGCCCGTGATCTTCGTGTAGAGGCCGAAGTCGCGGGCCACCTCGCCGATCACGATGAGTTTCTCCGGGGTGATCTCGCCGCCGGGGATGCGCGGCACGACCGAGTACGAGCCGTTCCGCTGCAGGTTCGCGAGGAAGTGGTCGTTGGTGTCCTGGAGGGCGGCCTGCTCACCGGCCAGGACGTGGTTCTCGGCGCCGATCGCGGGCGCGAGCGAGGCGATGATCGAGCCGACCGTGGGCTTGCAGACCTCGCAGCCGTCACCGCCCCGCGCGCCCTCGCGGCCGTAGCGGTCCAGCAGTTGCTGGTACGAGGAGATGCGCAGGGCGAGGACGATCTCGTACAGCTCCTCGCGCGTCTGCGGGAAGCAGCCGCACAGGCCCTTGTCGACCTCGACGCCGGCCGCCTCCAGCTCGGAGGTGACCAGCTGGCCGAGCACCTTGACGCAACTGCCGCAGCCCGTACCGGCCTTGGTGCACTTCTTGACCTCGGGGACCGTCGTGCAGGAGTGCTCGGTGACCGCGCCGCGGATCGCGCCCTTGGTGACGTTGTGGCAGGAGCAGACGATCGCCTCGTCCGGCAGCGCGGACGGGCCGAGCTGGACGGGCGCGCCGGCGCCGGCGGGCAGGACGAGCTGCTCCGGGGCGACCGGCGGCACCGAGCCGGTGAAGGCGCGCAGGGTGCCGTACGCCTCCGCGTCGCCGACCAGGATGCCGCCGAGCAGCTCGCCGCCGGACCCGATGACCAGCTTCTTGTACGTGCCCGAGCGGGAGTCCGCGTAGACGACGTCGAGGCAGTCGGCGGCGGTGCCGTGCGCGTCGCCGAAGGAGGCGACGTCGACGCCGAGGAGCTTCAGCTTGGTGGAGAGGTCGGCGCCGGTGAACGAGGCGGCGGCGGTGGCGGTGCCGGTGGTGGTGTCGGTGGGGGTGGCGGTGGCGGTGGCGGCGATCGTGGCGGCCGCCGTCTCGGCCATCTCGTAGCCGGGGGCCACCAGGCCGTAGACCCGGCCGTCCGAGGCGAGCGCGCACTCGCCGATCGCGAAGACGCGCGGGTCGGAGACCGTACGGCACTGCTCGTCGACGCTGATGCCGCCGCGCTCGCCCACGGTGAGCCCGCAGGCGCGGGCGAGCTGGTCACGGGGGCGCACCCCGGCCGAGAACACCACCAGGTCGGTGGCGACCGTGGAGCCGTCGGAGAGCCTCATACCGGTCACGGCGCCGTCGTCGCCGGTGACGACCTCCTGCGTGCCCGTGCCCGTGTGGACGGTCAGGCCCATGTTCTCGATGGTGCGCAGCAGCGCGGCGCCGCCGCCCTCGTCCACCTGGACGGGCATCAGCCGCGGCGCGAACTCCACGATGTGCGTGGCGAGCCCGAGCCCCTGCAGAGCCCCGGCGGCCTCCAGGCCGAGCAGCCCGCCGCCCACCACGGCGCCGGTGGTGGCCCGCGCCTTCGCGTACTCCTCGATGGCGAGCAGGTCCTCGATCGTGCGGTAGACGAAGCAGCCCTCGGCGTCCTTGCCCGGCACGGGCGGCACGAAGGGGAACGAGCCGGTGGCGAGGACCAGCGTGTCGTAGCCGACGACCAGGCCGGAGCGGGCGGTGACCTGCCGGGCGGCCCGGTCGACGCTCTCGGCCGGGTCCCCGACGTGCAGCTCGATCCCGTGCTCCGCGATGAACGCCATGTCCGTCAGGGACAGTTCCTCGGGTGTACGGCCCGAGAAGTACGAGGTCAGCTGTACGCGGTCGTACGCGGGACGCGGCTCCTCGCACAGCACGACCACGCGGTGCGTGGCGGTCAGGCCGCGCTCGGCGAGCGCTTCGAGGAAGCGCTGGCCGACCATGCCGTGGCCGACGAGCACGATCGTGGGGCGGCCCGCCGTCGTGGGGCGGGGGCCGGTCCCCGCGGGTGCGGTCGTGGACATCAGGAGCCTCCATCGTTGGTGAGCAGGTGGAGCAGCGGGGCGCCGTCCGCGGGGAGCGGCTCCGCTCCCTCCCAGGCGCGGGCCAGGGCGCCGACGGTGCCGAGCTCGCCGACGAGGACCCCGCCCACCAGGCGGTCGTCGCGGACGACGACCTTGCGGTAGGTGCCGCGGGTCGCGTCGGTGAGCTGGACGACGTCGTCACCGGGGAGGGCGGTGTGCTCCCCGAAGGCGGCGAGGTCGAGCGGGCCGCCGGCGGCGACGGC
>NZ_JABTYA010000296.1:0-570 GCF_013302945.1 Streptomyces sp. 8P21H-1
ACCTCGATGCCGGGACGGAACCGCGCGCCGAGCCCCACCAGGGCCCCGTACCCGATGCCCCCGGCGGCCCCCGCGCCGGGCGCGGCCGCGCACTCCGCCGCCCGGCTCCCGACCGTCTCCGCCAGCACCGCGGCGAAGTGCGCGAGCCCCGCGTCGAGCACCGCCACGTCGTCCGGGGTGGCGCCCTTCTGCGGCCCGTACACCGCGGGCGCGCCCTTCGGACCGGTGAGCGGATTGTCGACGTCACTGGCGAGGACGACGTCGACGGAGCCGAGCCGGGGGTCGAGTCCGGTGAGGTCCGCCGAGGCGAGCTTCCCGAGGGAACCGCCGCCGGGCGGCACGGGCTCACCGTCCGCGTCCAGGAACCGGGCGCCCAGCGCGGCCAGCATCCCGGCTCCGCCGTCGGTGGTCGCGCTGCCGCCGACGCCGAGGACGATCGTGCGGGCCCCGGCGTCGAGCGCGGCCAGCAGCAGTTCCCCGGACCCGTACGTGGACGAGGTGAGCGGCGCGAGGAGCCCGGCGGGCAGCCGCTGCAGGCCGCTGGCCTCGGCCGTCTCCACGACCGCGGTC
>NZ_JABTYA010000028.1:0-169 GCF_013302945.1 Streptomyces sp. 8P21H-1
GCCGGACGCGACCCGGTCTCCGGACCCAGGTCGAAGACCGGACGCGAGTCGAAGGACGGGCCCGGGACGGAGGCCGGACGCGACCCGGTCTCCGGACCCAGGTCGAAGACCGGGCTCGGGTCCGGGGCCGGGCCCGGGACGGAGGACGGGCTCGGGTCCGGGAACGGGC
>NZ_JABTYA010000028.1:307-402 GCF_013302945.1 Streptomyces sp. 8P21H-1
AGCCGAGGACGGGCCCAGGTCGGAGGACGCGGCGGCGGCGTTCTGCCGTGCGGCCCGGTCCGCGGAGGCGTCACGCCAGAGGTCCGGCCAGTCGT
>NZ_JABTYA010000297.1:0-8543 GCF_013302945.1 Streptomyces sp. 8P21H-1
AAGTGGCGCTCGCCGTGCGCCCGCAGGTCGGCGGCGAAGGCGAGGATCGACTCGACGACGGCGTCCGGGCCGCGCTCGCGGCCGGTCGTGCGGCGGGCCCGGTGGAGCAGCCCGCCGTCCGCCCCCACGAGGGCGGCCTTCATCCCGGTGCCGCCCACATCCAGGGCGATGACGTGTCTCACCCGCACAGTGTCGCCCCTCACCCCATGAGAGGTCTAGTCCACTTACGTGGTGTAGACCTTATAGCGAAAATTGCTAATCGAAAGATGTGGTCGCACCGGTGAATCCGTGGGGGGACACGGACGCGCGGGCGCGGCGGCAGGCTCGACAGGGTTGAGGACGGCAGCAGTGCAGCGGCGAGTGACAGGCCTGATCGCGGTGGTCTCCGCGCTGGGGGTGACCGCGGCTCTCGGAGGCTGCGGCAGTTCCGGCGGGTCGGGGGGCGTCACCCTGAGACTCGTGGCGGCGGACTACGGCGACTCCCAGGCGAACAGTTCACAGAAGTACTGGGACAAGCTGACCCATGCGTACGAGAAGGAGCACCCCGATGTCGACGTCGAGGTGAGCGTCTACTCGTGGAACGAGGTGGACGCCAAGGTCAAGGCCATGGTCGCCGACGGCGACCCGCCCGACATGGCCCAGATCGGCGCGTACGCCGACTACGCGGCCGCGGGACAGCTCTACCGGGTCGACGACGTGCTCTCCATAGACACCCAGGCCGACTTCGTACGGCAGCTGTCCGCGGCCGGGGAGATCAACCGGACGCAGTACGGCATGCCGTTCGCCTCCTCCACGCGGCTGCTCTTCTACAACAAGGACCTCTTCGAGGACGCCGGCCTCACCCCGCCCGAGAACTGGCGCCAGCTGGCGTCCGCCGCGGCGGCGCTCAAGGCCCGGGGCGTGAAGTACCCGTACGCGCTGCCCCTGGGGCCGGAGGAGGCCCAGGCCGAGACGATGATGTGGCTGCTCAGCGGCAACGGCGGGTACACCGACACGGTCGGCTCCTACACGCTGGACTCCGAGCAGAACACGGACACGTTCACCTGGCTCAAGGAGAAGCTGGTCGGCAAGGGCCTCACGGGGCCGGTCGCGCCCGGGAAGCTCAACCGCGCGCAGGCGTTCGCGGCGTTCACGCGCGGCGAGGTCGGCATGCTGAACGGCCACCCCACGCTGATGAAGGCCGCCGCCGAGAAGGGCGTGAAGTTCGGCATGGTGCCGATGCCCGGCGTCGACGGGCGGTCCAGGTCCACGATGGGCGTCGCCGACTGGATGACGGCGTTCAAGGAGAACGGGCACGGGGAGCAGATCGGGGAGTTCCTCGACTACGTGTACAGCGAGAAGAACGTGCTCGACTTCTCGCACGAGTACGACCTGCTGCCGGTGACGACGTCCGCGTCCGAGGCGATGGCCGCGGACACGGACGACGCGGATCTCGTCGACTTCCTGGAGGAGCTGCCGAACGCCGAGCTGTATCCCGTGGCGCAGACGTCGTGGGCGGCCGTCAGCGCGGACATCAAGCGGCAGATCGGTGCGGCGGTGGAGGCGGGCGGGAACCCGGCGGTGACGCTGGGGCATCTGCAGCGGGCTGCCGTGGCGGCGCAGAGCGCGGAGTAGCTCCGCTGGTTGGCGGGGTTGGGCGTGGGGTGGCTTCTGCCGGATGACGACTGCCGGTCCGGTGGGGGCCGGTCGCGCAGTTCCCCGCGCCCCTGAAAGATCGCGCAGTTCCCCGCGCCCCTGAAAGCAAAAGCGCAAAGACCGCGCCGTTCCCCGCGTCCCCCAGGGGCGAGAGGCCGGGGGGTTAGGTTGGGGGTATGGGTGATGGAGGGATGTCCTCGTTGGAGCGGGCCGTGCTCGCGTTGGAGGGGCGGGGGTGGGAGGCGCCGGGGGTCAAGGAGCGGGCCATCCGGGAGGAGCTGGGGATGGCCCCGGTCCGCTACTACCAGCTGCTGAACGCCCTGCTGGACACGGAGCGCGCCCTGGCCCACGACCCGGTGACGGTCAACCGGCTGCGGCGGGTGCGTGACGCACGCAGGGCCCAGCGGGAGGAGTAAGCCCCCACCTCGGCGGATAGGGTCGAAGCATGGCCAGTCACCCCGACCCATCGCCGCTCCCGAGCCCCGTGACCCCGGCGGGCCGGGACGGTCTCGATGCCATCCTCGCCCGGCCCCACAAGGCCGTCCTCGCCTTCGACTTCGACGGCACGCTCGCGCCGATCGTCCCGGACCCCGAACAGGCCCGCGCCCACCCGGACGCCGTACCCGCGCTCGCGGCACTGGCCCCCAAGGTGGCCTCCGTGGCCGTCGTCACCGGCAGGCCGGCCGGTGTCGCCGTGCGGTACGGCGGCTTCGCCGGAGTCCCGGGCCTCGACCACCTCGTCGTGCTCGGCCACTACGGGGCGGAGCGCTGGGACGCCGTCACCGGTACCGTCCGGGCCCCCGCCGCGCCCCCCGGCGTCGCCGCCGCCCGTGCCGAACTGCCCGGCTTCCTCGACGGCATCGGCGCCTGGCAGGGCAGCTGGATCGAGGAGAAGGGCCGGGCCGTCGCGGTCCACACCCGCCGCGCCCAGGACCCCCAGGCCGCGTTCGAGGCACTGCGCGAGCCGCTCGCCCTGCTCGCGCAGCGGCACGGCCTGATCGTCGAACCGGGAAGGATGGTGCTGGAGTTGCGCCCGCCCGGCATGGACAAGGGCGTGGCCCTCGGCGAGTACGTACGCGAGGTGGGCGCCGAGTCGGTCATGTACTGCGGCGACGACCTGGGCGACCTGCCGGCCTTCGCCGCGGTGGAGAAGCTCCGCGCCGAGGGGCTCCCGGGCCTGCTGGTGTGCAGTGGCAGCACGGAGGTCACCGAACTGGCCGACCGCGCCGACCTGGTGGTGGCCGGCCCGGAGGGAGTGGCCACGCTGCTCACCACCCTGGCCGACCGCCTGGCACCCCTTTAGTCCCTGAAAGGGCGCGCTGCACCCCGCGAAGGGGGCAGCGCGCCCTTTCAGGGGCGCGGGGAACTGCGCGACCGGCCCTCACCGGACCGGCAGTCGTCATCCGGCAGAAGCCACCCCACCATCCCCACCGGCCTGCGGAGCTTCACGCAGCGCGTGGAGCTGATCCAGGAACCACTGCGTCGGAGGCAGCGCGGTCGCCGCCGCGGCCAGCCGCTTCGTCCGCTCGGCCCGCTCGGCCGTCGGCACGGTCAGCGCCCGGTGCAGCGCGTCCGCCGTGCCCACGACGTCGTACGGGTTCACCACGACCGCGTCCTCGCCCAGCTCCTCGTACGCCCCCGCCTCCCGCGAGAGCACCAGCACGCAGCCGTCGTCCGCCACGACCGGCACCTCCTTCGCGACGAGGTTCATACCGTCGCGGATGGGGTTCACCAGGGCCACGTCGGCCAGTCGGTACGCCGCGAGCGAGCGCGCGAAGTCGTCCTTCACGTGCAGCACCACCGGGGTCCAGCCCGCCGTCCCGTACCGGGCGTTGATCTCCTCGGCGACCCGCTGCACCTCGGCCGTGTAGTCGCGGTAGACCGCCAGGTCCTGGCGCGACGGGTAGGCGAACGCCACGTGCACCACGCGCTCGCGCCACTCGGGCCGGTCCTCCAGCAACTGCCGGTAGGCCAGCAGGCCGCGCACGATGTTCTTGGACAGCTCGGTCCGGTCCACCCGCACGATCGTCCTGCGGGGGGTGCCGTCGGGGGCGGTGCCGATCTGCTCGCGCAGGGACGCCATCCGCTCGTCGACGTCGGGCCGGTGCGCGCGCTCGCGCAGGAAGTCCGCGTCCGCGCCGAGGCCGTGCACGCCGACGCGGGTGCCGGAGGCGGCGCCGGGTCCCAGTACGGTCTCGCAGCACGCGGTGAACGCGTCCGCCCAGCGCCGGGTGAGGAACGCGGCCCGGTCGGCGCCGAGGATGCCGTCGAGCACCTGCGCCGCGATGTCGTCCGGCAGCAGCCGGAAGTAGTCCACCGGGGCCCACGGGGTGTGCGAGAAGTGGCCGATCCGCAGGTCGGGGCGGAGCTCGCGGAGCATCCGCGGCACCAGCGACAGGTGGTAGTCCTGTACGAGGACCGCGGCGCCGTCCGCCGCCTCCTCGGACAGCGCCTCGGCGAAGGCTCGGTTGTACGTCTCGTAGGCCGCCCACCGGCGCCGGAACTCCGTGTCGAAGACCGGCTCCAGGGGGGTCTGGTAGAGCATGTGGTGGACGAACCACAGGGCGGAGTTCGCGATGCCGTTGTAGGCGGCGGAGTGGGTCTCGGCGTCGATGTCGAGCATCCGGACGCCCTCCTCGCCGATCCCGCGCCGCACCGCCTCGCGGTCGCCGTCGCCGAGGGCCGAGCAGACCCACAGGGCGCCGGCGTCCGGGCCGATGGCGGAGAGGCCCGACACGAGTCCGCCGCCACCGCGCTTGGCTGTGAGCTCGCCGGACTCGTCCCGGGTGTACGAGACGGGGCCGCGGTTGGACGCGACGAGGACGGGGTGGGTGGCGCGGTCGCTGCGGGTGGAAGCCATGACTCGAAATCTAGCCGCAGGTCCAACCACTCAAACGTTCCACTCCCCCGCGGACGGAAGCGTATGGAGCATCCGGCTCCCAACGACCCCGACCCGGCCCCCGCAAGGGGCGCGGGGAACTGCGCGCTCAACCCCCACGGTGCCGCAGCCGGCAACGGCACACACCGCCGAGCCCCACGCAGTGGAGCCGCCCCACGCAGTGGAACCGCGTCACGCCGCGCGTCGCTCCTCGTACTCCGCGATCTCCGTCATCGGAGGCCGCTCCTCCACGTCCACCGCGTACGTACGCGGCTCGAAGCCGCGTTCCCCCCGCTCGAACTGCGTCAGCGACGGCCGCACCAGATGCCCCCGCGCGAGCCGCAGCTGAGCCGTGCGGTAGATCGCCGCGGCCATCCGCCCGAGCGCCTGCCCGTCCTGGTGCCGGTGCCGGCGCACACCGACGTCGACCTGCGCGAGGGCGTCCAGCCCGACCAGGTGCAGCGCGTCCACCAGCATGCCCAGCTCCACCCCGTACCCCACGGGGAACGGCAGCCGTTCGAGGAGGGAGCGCCGCGCCGCGTACTCCCCGCCCAGCGGCTGCACGAAGCCCGCCAGCCGCGGCCAGTGCATGTTGAGCAGCGGACGCGCCATCAGCTCCGTGACCCGGCCCCCCTGGCCCGCGGCGGCGCCCAGCGGCCGGTCGTACATCGCCTTGACGAGGTGCACGCCCGGATCGGTGAGTAGCGGCCCCACGATCCCGGAGACGAAGTCCGCCGAGAAGTCCTTCAGGTCCGCGTCGACGAAGGCGACGATGTCCCCGCGGGTGACGAGCAGCGAGCGCCACAGCACCTCCCCCTTCCCGGGCAGGGCCGGGACACGGGGCAGGATCTCGTCGCGGTGCACGACACGGGCCCCCGCCGCCGCGGCGACCTCCGAGGTCCGGTCCGTCGACCCCGAGTCGATCACCACGACCTCGTCGACCAGCGGAGCCCCCGCCGTCATCAGCTCACGGCGTATCACGGCGACTATCCCGCCGACCGTCTCCTCCTCGTCGAGGGCGGGCAGGACGACGCTCACCGTGGAACCGGTGGACCGCTTCGCGGCCATGAGCTTCTCGAGCGGGCGGTCCTCGGCGGACCAGGAGCGCGTGCTCAGCCAGCGCTCGACGTCTTCCAGCACGTGCGGCTCTCCCTCACGTTCATCGGGATGCTTGATCGGGATGCTTGTCGCCCGTCGCGACGCCGACCGGTGTGACGGTCATCTCGCGGTTCGGACGGTGCTCTCCCTCGTCCGGGCCTTCGGTTACAGTCTTGAACAACGCTGATGACCATCGCATGCCGGGGTCGTCGCGTGCACCACCAGGATCGACAGCAGGATCGACAGCGACACCACAACCGAATACCGCTCATCCAGAGGGGCAGAGGGACACGGCCCGTTGAAGCCCCGGCAACCCTCCGGCCGGTCTCGTCCTGATCATCGTTGATCAGCGCGGCGAGGCTCCCGGCTCGGGAAGGTGCCAATTCCGTCTCACGGCGAAGTGCGTCGTGAGGAAGATGAGGAAAGGGCCTCGCCTCCATGGCTGCGCAGACAGTTGCAAGCACCACGAATTCCGCCTCCGCCTTCCCCTCCGCCTCCGTCGCGGACACGGCAGCGAACCCCGTCGACCTCGGTCCGGCCGCCGCGCTGTCCTGCCGGGAGTGCGGCCACCGCGTCCCGCTCGGTCCGGTCTTCGCCTGCGAGGAGTGTTTCGGCCCGCTGGAGATCGCCTACGACTTCTCCGGCCACGACACGGAGGAGCTGCGCAGGCGGATCGAGGCGGGACCCGCGAACATCTGGCGCTACGCCCCGCTGCTGCCCGTTCCCGCGGACGTGGCCGACAAGCCGAACATCAACCCCGGTTGGACCAAGCTCGTCAAGGCCGACAACCTGGCCCGCGAGCTGGGCGTCGACGCCGGCAAGCTCTTCGTCAAGGACGACTCCGGCAACCCGACGCACTCCTTCAAGGACCGCGTCGTCGCCCAGGCCCTGGAGGCCGCGCGGGCGTTCGGCTTCACCACGCTCTCCTGCTCCTCCACCGGCAACCTGGCGGGCGCGGTGGGCGCCGCCGCCGCGCGGGCCGGCTTCCGCTCCTGCGTGTTCATCCCGCACGACCTGGAACAGGGCAAGGTCGTGATGGCCGCGGTCTACGGCGGCGAGCTCGTCGGGATCGAGGGCAACTACGACGACGTGAACCGCTTCTGCTCCGAGCTGATCGGCGACCCGGCGGGCGAGGGCTGGGGCTTCGTCAACGTCAACCTGCGGCCGTACTACGCGGAGGGGTCCAAGACCCTGGCGTACGAGATCTGCGAGCAGCTCGGCTGGCGGCTGCCGGACCAGCTGGTCGTGCCGATCGCCTCCGGCTCGCAGCTCACGAAGATTGACAAGGGCCTGAAGGAGCTGATCCAGCTCGGTCTCGTCGAGGACAGGCCGTACAAGATCTTCGGCGCCCAGGCCGAGGGCTGCTCGCCGGTGTCCGCCGCCTACAAGGCCGGGCACGACGTGGTGCGGCCGCAGAAGCCGGACACGATCGCCAAGTCGCTCGCCATCGGCAACCCGGCCGACGGGCCGTACGTGCTCGACATCGCCCGGCGGACGGGCGGGGCCGTGGAGGACGTGGACGACGCGCAGATCGTCGACGCGATCAAGCTGCTGGCGCGCACGGAGGGGATCTTCGCGGAGACCGCCGGCGGGGTGACCGTGGGTGTGGCCAGGAAGCTGATCGAGAACGGGGTGCTCGACCCGAGCCTGACGACGGTCGTCCTCAACACGGGTGACGGTCTGAAGACCCTCGACGCGGTGGCCTCCGACACGGGGCTCACCGCGACCATCCGCCCGAACCTGGAGTCGTTCCACGAGGCCGGGCTCGGTTCCTAGCCGGGTCCCGGCCGCCGCCCGTTCCCACGCCCGCCCCTCCCGCGCCGTACGCCGCCCACACCCGACGGAGGTCCTGTCCCATGAGCGTCAACGTCCGCATCCCCACCATCCTGCGCACCTACACCGGCGGCCGGGCCGAAGTGGCCGCCGAGGGGGCGACCCTCGGTGAGGTCATCGCCGACCTGGAGAAGAACCACACGGGGATCGCGGCCCGTGTCCTGGACGACCAGGGGAAGCTGCGGCGGTTCGTCAACGTGTACGTGAACGACGACGACGTCCGGTTCGAGCAGGGGCTGGAAACCGCCACGCCCGACGGCGCCGGTGTCTCGATCATCCCGGCGGTCGCCGGCGGCTGAGCCGAAACCGGTCAGGTGGCCGGAAATTACTTCAGGTAATGCCGAACACGCAGAGTTCATCGAATTGCCCCCTCCGGGAGAGAAGTGGAGGGGGCAATTCCTATGGTTGAGCGAGGTACAGTTGGGGAACCTGCTTCACTCCGCCCGCTCCGCGCATAGGGGGCGACGCTCGGGGTTCGACAAGAAGCAGCCAAAGTGCCCGGCGCTTTCAAGCCGTTTATGGCATTTGTGGGGCCCGACTTGCCCTGGATCCACGTGAATCCTTCACAAATTTCCGATCAACCGTGCCTGGAATTCTCGTCGGACTGACCTGTTGCAGAGGGCAGTTGGGCAGATACATTCAGCCGCGGTCGACGCGTTCCGGCGCACACCCCCAACCGTTGGGGGGTGAGGTCTGACCCGGATCCGCGAAGTGCGGATCTGTGCAAGGGCCAGTAATAGGGGAGTTAGGCATGGCTCAGGGCACCGTCAAGTGGTTCAACGCGGAGAAGGGGTACGGCTTCATCGCGGTCGACGGTGGTGCGGATGTTTTCGTCCACTACAGCGCGATTCAGATGGACGGCTACCGCACCCTGGAAGAGGGTCAGCGGGTCGATTTCGAGATCTCGCAGGGCCAGAAGGGGCCGCAGGCGGACATGGTCCGTCTGGCGACCGGCTGAAGCACGCGTCGACTTACTGCAGCGACGTTCTTCTCCGAAGGGCCCGCACCCGACCGGGTGCGGGCCCTTCGGCACGCTTGGCCGCGGGCGGCACGCGCCGGCCGCGCACGCGAACGTGACCGCGTGCACGGGCTGCGCGTG
>NZ_JABTYA010000298.1:0-730 GCF_013302945.1 Streptomyces sp. 8P21H-1
GGCGGTCACGCAGGGCCAGGGCGCGCTCGGCAACGCTGTCACCGCCGCCCAGCCGGCCCTCACGAACGCCCTCGCCGCGAGCCCGGCCGCTCCCGTCGCCGGTCTGCTCGGCGGCCTGCCCGTCCAGGGCCTGCCCACGCACGGACTGCCGGTGAACGGCATCCCGGTGGGCTGATCCCGGCTCCCGCCGCCCTCGTACGCGCCGGTGGGGCGCACCCCGGCCGGGGTGCGCCCCACCGGCGTACTCGCTTGGGGTCGCCGGGCGTGGGGTCACCAGGCCGTGCGGGCCGCCTTGCCCTCCGAGGGGAAGAGGACCCACAGCGCTATGTAGAGCAGGAACTGCGGGCCCGGCAGCAGGCAGGACGCCAGGAAGATCACTCGCATCGTGGTCGCGAAGGTGCCGAAGCGCCGGGCCAGCGCTGCGCACACTCCGCCGATCATCCGGTCGTGGGTGGGGCGGGCGAGGCGGTTCATGAGGGCTCCTTCGTCAGCGTCGTCGGACGGCGCCGTCAGACGGTTTCGGTGCCGTAAGACGGTTTCGGGGCTCCCGATGCGGCTGCCCCGTCTGACATCAAAGCTACGGAGACGAAGGGGGTAAAGCATCACTCTAAGGGGCGATCCCGACCCTGGGAATCGTCGGGGTCAGACCCTGAGCCGACTCCTCCGCCGCGTCCCTGCGGCGCAGCGCGGCGGCCCGGTCGCGCGTCTCGGCCCGGCGGCACAGGGCGCG
>NZ_JABTYA010000299.1:0-242 GCF_013302945.1 Streptomyces sp. 8P21H-1
GTGATCAACACCGCACCCGCACCATCCCACGACGGCACGTCACCGGCAGCATCGAACACGGATCCACCGGACTCCTCCGGCAGCCGCGACAGCCTCGGCACCAGCACCGCACCACCACGGACCGCGACCTCGGACTCCCCCGAGACCACCGCCGTCACGGCACGCTCCAGCACTTCATCCGTCCTGTCCTGCGACGCCTCCAGGTCCACCAGGGCGAAGCGTCCGGGGTTCTCCGCGAGCGC
>NZ_JABTYA010000299.1:357-724 GCF_013302945.1 Streptomyces sp. 8P21H-1
GGAGGCCCAGACCGGGTCCGCGGAAGCGTCCACGGCGGCCGGTACCCATTCGGTGCCGTACAGGGCGCCCGCGTCACCGGACGCGGCGCCGAGCTGATCGACGGAGACCGAGCGGCCCACCATCGAGCCGACCGTCAGGACCGGGGCGCCGGTCACATCGGCGACGCGGATGTCCATGCCTCCGTCGTCGGCGGTGGCGATCCGGACGCGGACGGCGGCGGCGCCGACGGCGTGCAGGGAGACACGGTTCCAGGCGAACGGGATCACCGTGCCGCCGTCAGCGTCGCCATCACCCTGGCCGGCACCGGCGCTGTCGTTGAGGATCGCGGCGTGCATGGAGGCGTCCAGCAGCGCCGGGTGCAGACCG
>NZ_JABTYA010000299.1:797-1688 GCF_013302945.1 Streptomyces sp. 8P21H-1
AACAGGCGGCCACTCACCCCACTCGGACCCGGCCACCACAGCCGCCTCCGTGAGGAAACCGGAGGCATGGGTGGCCCAGTCCTGCGAGGTGCCTTCGGGACGGGAGTAGACGGCGACCGTACGGCGTTCCGCGGTGCGCGGTCCGACGATCACGCGGATCTGGGCGCCGCCCCGCTCGGGCAGTACCAGGGGTGCCGCCAGGGTCAGTTCGTCCAGGGTGGCGCAGTCCACGGCCTCGCCGGCCGCCAGGGCCAGTTCGACGAGGACGGCGCCGGGCAGCAGGATCCGGCCGAGGACCACGTGGTCGGCGAGCCACGGCTGGGTCTCCACCGACAGCCTGCCCGTCAGCACCACACCACCGGAATCAGGCAGCGACACCACCGCACCCAGCAACGGGTGCTCCGCCGCGTCGAGTCCGGCGCCTCCCGCCGCGGCGGGAGCTCCGTCGGTCGCGGTCAGCCAGTAGCGCTGCCGCTGGAAGGCGTACGTCGGCAGGTCGACGGCACGGGCACCGGTCCCGGCGAAGAAGCCGGACCAGTCGACGGCCGTCCCCGTGGTGTGCAGCTGGGCGACGGCGGTGAGGAGGGCCTCCGTCTCGTCGCGGCCCTTGCGGGCCGTCGGCACGAGCAGGACGGCCGCGTCCTCGTCACCGTCGAGGCAGGTGCGGGCCATGCCGGTCAGCACCGCCTCGGGGCCGATCTCGACGCAGCGGTCCACTCCCGCGACACGGAGCGCACGGATGCCGTCGGCGAAGCGGACGGCTTCCCGGACATGGGTCACCCAGTAGTCCGGGGAGGTCAGTTCACCGGCCTGCGCGATCCGGCCGGTCACGTTGGAGACCACCGGAATGCGCGGCTCGCCGAAGGACAGCCCCTGCACGACCTCGCGGAA
>NZ_JABTYA010000299.1:1875-2382 GCF_013302945.1 Streptomyces sp. 8P21H-1
CAACGCCACCTCGACGGCGAACAGACCCGCCTGCGCGTATGCCGTGCCGTTGAGGACCGACTCCTCCTCGCCCCACACCACCTCGCGCAGCGAACGCTCCAGGTGCTCGTCCAGCCCCGCACACACCGCGTCGAAGGACTCCGCGAAGACAGGGAAGTCCGCGTACAGCCCGCGGCCCATGCCGAGGCGCTGTGAGCCCTGACCCGAGAACAGGAAGGCGGTGGTCCCGACGGAGCGGGCCGCGCCGGTCACCACGCCGGGGGCGTTCCCGCCCTCGGCGAGGGTGCGCAGCCCGGCCAGGAGTTCGTCACGGCCGGTGCCCAGCACCGTCGCGCGGGACTCCAGCGCGGTGCGGGCGGTGGCGAGTGCGTACGCCGTGTCCAGCGGACGCTCGTCGGGCCGTGCCGTGAGGTGGTCCAGCAGCCGGGCGGCCTGGGCGCGGAGCGCCTCGGGGGTCGCCGCGGTCACCGTCCACGGCAGGACGGCGGGAGCGCGGCGCTCGGTGGC
>NZ_JABTYA010000300.1:0-5045 GCF_013302945.1 Streptomyces sp. 8P21H-1
CGGGCCCGGCACGCGTCGCGCCGGCGCCGGCCGACCCCGCGTCCGCCACTGTGCCCCGGGTTCCGGCGGCACACCTTCGTCCTCGTCACGTACCAACAGGAGTCGGATCATCTTGGCCACCTTGCTCTACAGAATCGGCTGTCTCGCCTTCCGGCGACGAGGACTCACCGTCCTGCTGTGGCTCCTGGTCCTCGGCGGGGCCGGTGCCGCCGCCTCGTCCGCGCCGCCCCCGCCCGCCGACACCTTCTCCATGCCGGGCACCGAGTCCCAGGAGACCGTCGACCTGCTGAAGGAGAAGTTCCCAGCCGCCAACGCCGACGGCGCGTCGGCCCGGGTCGTGGTGCGTGCACCCGAGGGCGAGAAGATCTCGGATCCCGGACCCCGCAGGAGGGTGACCGCTCTCGTCGCCGAGTTGTCGGAGGGACCGCAGGTCGTCGCGGCCTCGGATCCGTTCGCCCCGGACGCCGTCAGCGAGGACGGCAGGACGGCCTACACGATCGTCACGTACGAGGTCACCGCCATGGAGGTGTCCGACGAGGCGCACGACGCCCTGACCGGGGCGGCCGACGAGGCCCGTGCGGACGGGCTCCGCGTCGAGATGGGCGGTGACGCGGTCCCGGTGGAGCAGGCGGCGGGAGGCACGGCCGAGGGCATCGGCATCGGCATCGCCGCCCTGATCCTCCTGGCCACCTTCGGTTCGCTGGTGGCGGCGGGCATGCCGCTGCTCACCGCCGTCGTCGGGGTCGGTGTGGGCATCTCCGCGATCGGGGCGCTCGGCAGCGCGTTGGACCTCTCCGCGACCGCCAACACCCTCGCCCTGATGATCGGCCTGGCGGTGGGGATCGACTACGCCCTGTTCATCGTCTCCCGCTATCGCTCCGAGATGGCCGAGGGCCGGGAGAAGGCGGAGGCCGTCGGCCGGGCGGTGGGAACCGCGGGCTCCGCCGTGGTCTTCGCCGGTCTCACCGTCATCGTCGCCCTCGCCGGTCTCGCCGTCGTCGACGTTCCGATGCTGACGAAGATGGGCCTGGCGGCAGCGGGCACCGTCGCGATCGCCGTCCTGGTCGCGATCACCTTCGTACCGGCGCTGCTCGGCTTCGCCCCGTTCAGGGTGCTGCGCCGCAGCGACCGCCGGCGGATCGCGGGCAGGCCGCTCTCCGAGCGGCAGCAGCGCAGGGCCGCGAAGCAGGCCGCCCGGCAGCGGCCGGGCCCGGCGGTCCGGTGGGCGGGCTTCGTCCTGCGCCGTCCCGTCCTCGTGCTGCTGTTCGGAGTGCTCAGCCTCGGCGTCGTCGCGGTTCCGGCCACCAGGCTGGAACTCGGTCTGCCGAGCGAGGGCACCATGGCCCCCGACACCACCCAGCGCAAGGCGTACGACATGCTCTCGGGGTCCTTCGGACCCGGCTTCAACGGCCCCCTGCTGGTCACCGTCGAGGCGGACGACGCCAGGTCCGTGGGCAAGGACATCGCGGCCGCGCTGGCCGACGAGCCCGGGGTCGCCCGGGTGGGCCCCGTGGTCCCGAACGAGTCGGGCGACACCGCGACCATCGGTGTCGTTCCGGACCGGGGACCGGCGGACGACAGGACCAGGCAACTGGTCGAATCCCTGCGCGGTGACCTCCCCGGTGTCGGGCGCGCCCATGACGCCGAGGTCCTGGTGGGCGGTCAGACCGCCATGTTCATCGACTTCTCCCAGGTCCTCGACGACGCGCTGCTCCCTTATCTCGCCGTCGTGGTCGGTCTCGCCTTCCTGTTGCTGACCATGGTCTTCAGGTCGCTTCTCGTACCGCTGAAGGCCGCACTGGGGTTCCTGCTGTCGGTCTCCGCGGCGCTCGGTGCCATCGTGGCGATCTTCCAGTGGGGCTGGCTCGCCGACGTCGTGGGGGTCGACCAGCCGGGCCCGATCATGAGCACGATGCCGATCATGATGATCGGAGTGGTCTTCGGACTCGCCATGGACTACGAGGTCTTCCTGGTGACCCGGATACGCGAGGCCCATGTCCACGGCGAGTCCACCGGCGAGGCGGTCGTCACCGGCTTCCGGCACGGTGGCCGCGTGGTCTCCGCCGCCGCGCTGATCATGACGAGCGTCTTCTCGGGATTCATCATGGAGGACAACGTCTTCGTGCGGATGATCGGACTCGGTCTGGCCCTCGCGGTCCTCTTCGACGCGTTCGTCGTCCGCATGGCCGTCGTCCCGGCGCTCTTCGCGGTGCTCGGCGACCGCGCGTGGTGGCTGCCGAAGTGGCTCGGCCGGGTGCTGCCCGACATGGACGTCGAGGGCGGGAAGCTGGCGCGCCCCGGCGCGCCGGCCCGTGACCCGCGCGCGGAGCACGAACCCGAGTACAGCGGCTGACGCTCGTCCGTGGGGGCCGGTGCCACCCGGCACCGGCCCCCACGGACGCGGGAGGGCTGCGAGGTCCCGCTCACGGCACCCGCTGAGCCATGGTGTGCGGCGGCGCGGCGGCGAGTCCGTGCAAGTTCCGGAAGGTGTACGCGGCGGAGACGAGGGCCATGTGGTGGTACCAGCCGGGGAACGAGCGCCCTTCGAAGTCCAGCAGCCCGAAGTCCCGTTCCATGGCACCGATCGCGGCCGTCGTCCCGGTGTGCAGCGCGGCGATCGAGCAGACCTCCGCGAGGGTGTGGTGGGTGAGGCTGGTGAGCCACAGCGTGCTGGGGCAGCGGGCGGGGTCCGCCGCGGCGAAGAGCCGGTAGGGGGGACCGGGGGAGCGGCTCTGGTGGCCGCCCGGTAACTGGACGAGCGACGTCTGGACGAGTGTCTCGCGCCGCTGTCCGCCGGGCAGGGGGACGACGGCTGTCTCCGTGCTCTGCGCATGGGTCAGGGCCCTCGCGCTCACCGGTGCCGGGGCGTTCTCCCCGGCGGGCAGCACCGCCAGGTGCGGTGGTACCGCGACGACGAAGTCCCGGCGGCGCTTGGCGAGTCCGTGCAGCAGGTGCCCCACGTCGGGTTCGTCGCTCATGTCGACGAGGACGACCGGGGACCTGGAGTCGGTGCGGGCCGACAGCCGGTCGACGAGCCGGAGCGTGTGCGCCCACAGCGGCCGGTACTGCTCGGAGTCGGGTATGCGCGCGTCCCTGCGCCGCTCGGGGTCCTGGGTCCAGGACGTCGACAGGTGCAGGCACCAGTCGACCGGGACTTGGATGCTGCCCGCGCACAGGAAGGAGCCCAGCCCGAGCTGGCAGTTGAGCCTGCGGCCCGAGTGGAGGTCGAAGTAGCGGTGGACGCCCACCGACCGGTCACCGCGCTTGGGCAGCACGGCCCGGCCGATGGACCACACGGGTTCCAGCCGGTGGCCGGCCACCCAGCGGGTGAGCTCCTCCATGACCTCGTCGAAGTCCCAGGGACTGAGGCTGACGAACTGGCGCAGCGACTGCACGACGGAGGGGTCGCGAGAAAACGTGGTGGCGAGCCGACGCACTGATTTCTTGCCGGGCGTGGCCACCAGACCTTTCAAATAGGCGTGTGCCCATTTACGCTGGTCGGCCCGACGCAAGCTCTTGAAGATCGTTCTGCTGAAATCTTCAAGAGAAAATTCTGGCTGGGCTGCGTACGCCGTGTCCGGCGAAAACGGCGAAATGTCAGGTCGGCCCGTATCCATGCCGCAATAACTCCCCCGAGATTACTGAGCGTTGTGGGCAGGAAGTGTAGGCCGTGTTCGAGTGTGGCGCCACTGCATTGCCTGCTGGCTGATTCTGGCGCCTTGGGTGGCGCATTGGTCCATGGCGACCCGGGGTGAGCAGGTGGCCAGATTCCGCTCTCCCTCTCCGGGAGTGGATCGGCTGTGCGCGGCACGATCGGTCGTGGCGCGCACTTCTCGGCCTTGAGGCGATGAACTGCCAGAATGTGAAGTGCGCGGATCCCGCTGGAGCGACGGAGGAGAAGGGTGACTGGGACGGCCGGGGGAACGGCGGCGTTCCGCAAGGGCCGATCGCGGGGTTCGTGGACCCGTGCGCCTGTTCAGATCACGCCAATCAGCGGACCGTGCCACTGTGTGGGCGAACCGTTCCGACTCCGTAAAGTAGTGTTCGATGGCGCCAAGATTCTTGAACTGGCATCGATGTCGGGATCTACTCGGGGCTCAGTGGTTGGCCATCCCGCCCTCACTTGGGGAACCGCTCAATTACCGGTTCGGCGAGCTCGGCAGCACTTATCTGCGGACGGCGGCCATTGGTTTTGGCGTGCGTGCAAGAACGGGGTGAATGCTTTCCGCGTCCGACGGAGGGCCACCACGGACCCACCTGGTACCTACGCGCATTGACACGGGGGCATGATGACGAATCAAGCCGAAGAATGCAAGGAATACAAGGCACCCTTGTTCGGCAGGACCGCGGAGACCGTGCCCGGAACCCGAAGAGCCGGAGGGGCGGAGCCGCAGCGCGATCAGGTGCTCACCACGAAGGTGGGACTGCACATACCCGTGGGACTCGCCTTCGAGGAGTGGGAGCACGCCGGGCGTCAGCTCTCCGGGCTGCTCAACTCCTCGTCCTGGTGGCTCGGTGACTGGCTGGTCTACGGCAAGGACCACTACGCCAACCGCTACGAGCGCGGCATCCGCGCGGCCGGACTCCAGTACCAGACACTGCGCAATTACGCCTGGGTCTCCCGGCGCTTCGAACTGCGCCGCCGGCGGTCCGCACTCAGTTTCCAGCACCACGCGGAGCTGGCGTCGCTGCCCGTCGACGAGCAGGAGGGCTGGCTCGACCGCGCCGAGCGCCTGAAGTGGAGCACCAAGCAACTGCGCAACGCCATCAGGGCCGAACGCGGGGGCACCCCGAAGCAGATGGAGACCGCGGCCGCGACACGTCAGCTCGCCGTGCCCGACAACCGGCTCCAGTGGTGGCACAAGGCGGCGTCCCATGCCGGTACCGAGCTGGCGGAGTGGGTGATGGCCACGCTCGACGCGGCCGCCGACCAGGTGCTGAAGGAGTCCGACCGGCAGCTGCCCGCCGAGTGACCCGTGGCCGCCGGCCGGGTCCCCGCCTGCGCCGCCGGCCGGGACCCGGCCGGCGGCGCAGGCGGGGACCCG
>NZ_JABTYA010000301.1:0-966 GCF_013302945.1 Streptomyces sp. 8P21H-1
GGGCGGGGACGGCCGGGCCGCCGGTGGCGCGGCGGCGGTTCGCGGTGGTGGTCGCGCCGGGGGGCGGGGCGGGGTCGACGTACCAGGGGACGATGTGGCCGGTGTCGTCGAAGTAGTGCTCGCTGCCGCGCAGCCAGGGGAGGGGGCCCTGCCCGAAGGGGTCCGTGACGGCGTGTGCCAGCGCTCCCGACTCCCACCGGCGGATCTGCTCCGACGGCCCCGGCCGTTCCGGCCGCCCAGGCTGTTCCGACTGCTTCGGCCGTGCCGACTGCTCGGGCCGTTCCGACTGTTCCGACCTCATACGACGTTCCCTCCCTCGTGTGCCGTCAGCCTCTGCGGGCGATGTACGGCCTGGTGACCAGGCCCAGCACATCACATTACGCATGCATACCGTTACCTTTCGTCATGAATTGCCTTCCCCCGGGCGGGAGATGGTGGCAGGGCGCGTACGGGGTCCCCCGCGCCCCCGAGGAGTGAGGGGGTGAGAGGGGCGGGGGGGTGGGAGGGGTGGGAGGTGGTGGGCCGACGGTCCGGGTCGCCGCGGGGCGGATACGACGGGCGTACGGGACCGGCGCTCAGACCTTCAGACCTTCAGACCTTCAGACCAGTCGTACCGGCTTCTCGGGACGTACGCCGAGGTCCAGGAGCCAGGTCCGGAGGGGAGCGGGGTCGCCCTCCTCCACGAGGCTGAGCACCCGGGGACCCAGGTCGGCGGGCCGTTCGCCGCCGATGAGGAGCGAGGGGCCGTCCAGCCAGTCGAGTCCCGGCATGGCTCCGGCCGTGTCCATCGCGGCGCAGCAGACCATCGCCGTCACGTGGTCGCTCAGCAGCTCGCGGCCCGTCCGCGGCGGTTGCAGGGGGAAGAGCGGCAGCGCGCCGTCGTCCCAGAGCGCCAGGTCCGGACCGCCCTGCCCGGCGGGGGTCACGGACGGCGCCGTCGGTCCGGCGGCGGTCGCGGCCTCCTCG
>NZ_JABTYA010000302.1:0-1299 GCF_013302945.1 Streptomyces sp. 8P21H-1
CGCCGCGGCGCCGCCGCCCGGTCTCGGCGAGGCCCGCGCGGGCCTGCGGGTCACCGTGAGCGGCGAGGGCGAGGGCGAGGGCGACGGCGACGAGGACGGCTACGGTGACGGTCGACCTGCCTTCCTGACCCTGGACTTCGCCGCCGTGCGGGTCGGTGACAGCGCCCTCTCCCTCACGCACGGCGGCCTCGGCGACATCGACGCCGAGGACACGCGGGAGGCGGTGGAGGCCGGTACGCGGCGCCTGGAGGAGGTACTCGCGGGACGGACGCCCCCGGCGCCCCGGGAGACGGTCCCCGCGGTCCGGCCGTCCGGGGAACGGGCCGACGGGGACGGGCAGGACGAGCAGGACGGACAGGACGGACAGGACGGGCAGGACGAGTGGGGCTGAGCGCGCCGGTCATCGCCGGTCGGTGAGATACCGCTCGACCGGCCCCAGGGTGAGCAGACCGCTGCCCGCGCCCGCGAGTTCGGCGGCGGCCGGGCGCAGACGGGTACGGGCCCGCTCCAGCGCGGTGCGGTCGCCGAGCCGGTGCGCCGCCTCGGCCTCCAGTGCGCAGCATGCCTCGTACAGGAGGTCGTGCGGGGGCTCCGGAAGGGCGCGCAGGGCGGCACGGGCCTCGGTCCCGCGGCCCGCAGCGAGCAGGGTGAACGGCTCGGACCAGGGGCGGTAGGGACCCCAGTCCGTCCCGGAGCCCTGGTCCGGGTCCTGACCAGAGGTCTGGACCGGCGGGAGTCCGTGGGTCAGGCGCAGGCAGAGGAGCGCGAGGGGGAGGAGGCCGCGTTCCAGGCCGGGCATGCCCGCGCCGTCCAGGCGGGCGGCGGCGGTGCGGTACGCGGTCTCGGCACGGGCGGGGTGACCGGTCGCGCTGAGCCGCAGGGCTCCGTACCACTCGGTGAAGACGCCCACCAGAGGGAGTTCGTGGCGTTCGGAGAGGCGGTCGGCGGCGGCCGCGTGGTGGTCCGCGGCCGCGAGATCGCCGAGCGCCGCGCGGGCCTGGAGACGGATGAGGTGACCCAGCACCTCGTGGGTCACCAGGCCGTGGCGGGTGGCCAGTCCGACGAGTTCCGCGCCGATCCCGTCCCGGCGCGGGGCGAGGCCCGCGCGGGTGAACGACTGCATGAACGCGCCGTTGAGGGCGAAGGCCAGGAGGGCCGGGTCGTCGAGGCGGCGGGCGAGACCCTCCGCCTCGCGGGCGGCCTCGGGACCCCGGGGTCCGCTCGCGCCGCGGGTCTCCAGGGCGATGGTGGTCAGGAGACGGCAGCGGGCGGCGTCGTGGGAGGCGGGGCCGTGGGAGG
>NZ_JABTYA010000303.1:0-659 GCF_013302945.1 Streptomyces sp. 8P21H-1
AGGAGCAGCAGCCCGGCGCCCTCGGCCAGGCCGAAGCCGTCGGCCGACGCCGCGAAGGACTTGCAGCGGCCGTCGGGGGCGAGCCCGCGCCGGCCGCTGAAGCCCGTGAAGGTGAGCGGCGACCCCATCACGGTGACGCCGCCCGCGAGCGCGAGGGCGCACTCGCCGTCGCGCAGCGCCCGCGCGGCCAGGTGGACGGCGACGAGCGAGGACGAGCAGGCCGTGTCCACGGTCACGGCCGGGCCCCGCAGGCCGAGGGTGTAGGCGATGCGGCCGGACAGGACGCTGGTGGAGATGCCCGCGACGAAGAGGTTCTCGAGTTCTTCGGGCACCTCGTCCAGGCTGCCGCCGTACCCCTGGTGGGCGGCGCCCGCGAAGACGCCGGTGCGGCTGTCGCGCAGGGTGCGCGGATCGATGCCCGCGCGTTCCAGGACTTCCCAGGAGGTCTCCAGGAGGAGCCGCTGCTGGGGGTCCATGGCCAGGGCCTCGCGGGGCGAGATGCCGAAGAAGTCCGCGTCGAAGCGGCCCGCGTCGTACAGGAAGCCGCCTGCCGCCGCACTGCCGGTGCCGGGTCCGCCGGGACCGTCGCCGGCGCCGGCGGCGTGGAGCGCGTCCAGGTTCCAGCCGCGGTCGGCGGGGGGTTCGGCGACCGCGTCGCG
>NZ_JABTYA010000304.1:0-3056 GCF_013302945.1 Streptomyces sp. 8P21H-1
GCGGGTCCGTCGTGGCCGGGCGGGTCCGTCGTGGCCGGGCGCGCAGTTCCCCGCGCCCCTGGGTCTTCAGGGGCGCGGGGAACTGCGCGACCGGCCCCCACCGGCCGTCGCTTCACCACACGGCCCGCCGCCTAGGCGTACGTGCTGATGTCCTTGATCACGGCGAAGGCCACCCCGTACGCGCTCATCCCCCGCCCGTACGCCCCCACGTGCACCCCTTCCTGCGTCGAGCCCGCCAGGACCCAGCCGAACTCGGACTCCCGGTAGTGGAAGGGCGTCGGCACCCCGTCCACGGGCAGGGACAGCGTCGACCAGTCGGGGCCCGTCAGGTCGTCCGCCAGGACCCACGCCGTCTCGGTCTGCTGGTCCAGCCAGTCGTCGCGCAGGGTGTGGTCCATCTGCCCCGGCCAGGTGAAGGACAGCAGCCCCACTCCCGCGAGCCAGGCCGCGGAGGACACCGAGGTGGCCTCCATCATCCCCGTGCCGTCGGCGCTGCGCCGCACCGGATTGGCGGCGACGGTGACCACGACCGCGAACCGCTCCTTGTCCTCGGTGGACTCGCTGCGGACCGACGGCTCGTCGCCGTGTCCGACCGAACCGTGCTCGATGGTCCCGTCGGCCGCGGCCCCGACCTGCATCAGCCAGCGCGGTCCCGTGAAGGCCTCGTCGAGGCCGTACCACGGGAAGGGCGCCAGCAGGTAGCCGTCGACCGTGCGCCGGGCGGAGGGGAGCTGCTGTCCGCCCCCCGCCGCCGGCGCCTGCGCGCCCACCCGACTTGTCGTCTCCATCTGCCCGGACGCCTCCTCGTTCTCGTCGGACCGGGTGGCCCGCCCCCCTTCGGGCGTTCTTCCGGTCCGCACAACAACTAGGCAGGATAGTCACAGCCCGGCGGCGGCCAGTGAAGCCGGTCGGCACATGGCGCACATACGCCCTGTCTCCGGCTCGTCCCGAACGGGTGCGAGCCGGGCGGCGGGCGGGAGGACGGACGGCGTACGGCTGAAAGTGAAACGTGTTCCGGACGGCGGGCGCGCCGCCCGCCACGGGCCCTGCGGGCCGCCGGGGCTCAGGTCACGACCTGCCCGGGGCCCGGGTCACGAACCGCTCGGGCTCAGGTCGCGTCCGCGTCGAAGGGCGGGCGCTCGTCCGCCGCGAGCTTCTCGCGCTTCTTCGTCAGGTCGACGGAACCGCCCGTGGCGCCCGCGGCCGGGGAGGACGACGCCGACGCCGGATCGGAGTCCCTGCCGTGCACGGCGTCCGTGACCTCGGCCATCTCCTTCTTCAGGTCGAAGCCGTTGCGGATCTCCTTGAGCCCCAGCTCGTCGTTGTCCAGCTGCTTGCGGATGAACGTCTTGGGGTTCAGGTCCTCGAACTCGAAGTCCTTGAACTCCGGACCCAGCTCCTCACGGATGTCCGCCTTGGCGCTCTCCGAGAAGTCACGGATCTTGCGAATGGTGCGCGTGACGTCCTGGATCATCTTCGGGAGCTTCTCCGGACCGAAGACGAGCACGGCGAGGACGATGATCGTCACCAGCTCGAGCGGTCCTATGTCATTGAACACCTTGCAGCTCCTTGCGATGTCCTCGGTGCTCGGCAGGTCATTCCGTGGTCCGGGCCGGATCCACGGTACCCGTCCATCCCGTCCGACCGGTACTGTCCCGGGCTCCCCGACCGCGTGTACACGTACGGTTCCCCGGGATGTCCGCCACGGGCGGCCGGCCGCGTCGGCCGGCCGGTCCCGTCGGTCCCGCCGGCCGGCCGGGCCGGGTCAGTCGCCGTCGGCGGAGCCGAGGACGAGGGTGACCTTCCGTTCCCTGCCGTCGCGCTCCAGCGTCAGCTCCAGCCGGTCGCCGGGCCGGTGCGCCCGCGTCTTGACGATGAGCTCCTCGCCGGAGCGCACGCGCTGCCCGTCGATCTCGGTGATGACGTCACCGGCCCTGATCCCGGCCCGTGCGCCCGGACCGCCCCGGTTGACCGGGGGACCGCCGTCGTTGCCCTCGGTGCCGACGCGGGCGCCGTCGCCGCCGTAGTCCATGTCCAGCGTGACGCCGATCACCGGGTGGGTCGCCCTGCCGGTGTTGATCAGCTCCTCGGCGACGCGCTTGCCCTGGTTGATGGGGATGGCGAAGCCGAGGCCGATCGAGCCGGACTGGGTGCCCTCCAGTGCGGAGCCGCTGTCCGCGGAGCGGATGGCGCTGTTGATCCCGATGACGCGGGCCTGGGAGTCGACCAGGGGGCCGCCGGAGTTGCCGGGGTTTATCGGAGCGTCCGTCTGCAGCGCGTCCACGTACGAGATGTCGCTGCCGTCGCCCTTCTCGCCGCCCGCCGTGATCGGACGCTCCTTGGCGCTGATGATCCCGGCCGTGACCGTGTTCTCCAGGTCGAAGGGGGCTCCGATGGCGACCACGGGATCGCCGACCTCGACGTTGTCGGAGTTGCCGAGCGAGAGGGGCCTGAGGCCGCTGACACCGGTGACCTTGACCACGGCGAGGTCGTAGCCGCTGTCGTGCCCCACGATCTCGGCCTCGGCGGTCTCACCGCCGCTGAAGGTCACGGATATCCCGCCACCGCCGTCCGCCGGGTCGACGACGTGGTTGTTGGTGAGGATGTGGCCGCGCCGGTCGAGCACGAAGCCCGTACCGGTGCCCTGCTCGTCCGAACCGTTCACGTGCAGGGTCACCACGCTCGGCAGCGCGCTGGCCGCGATACCGGCCACGCTGTCCGGCGCCCGGTCCCTGGCCTCGACGTCGGCCTGCGGGAGCCGGACGTCGTCGATGCCCCCGTTGCGCTCCAGATAGGCGCCCACGGCCCCGCCGACGCCGCCGGAGACGAGCGCGAGCAGCGCGATGCCGAGGACCAGCGCGCGCCCGGTCCGCCCGCGGCGCCCGCCCGGCACCTCCGCTGCGGCCCCGTGGTGCTGGAGGGGCTCGGCGGCCCAGGGGTCGTAGTTCCGCCAGGGGTCGTGAGCGGCGGCCGCCCGGTGACCGGCGGGAAACTCCGGACCGAGCCCCCCAGGCACCTGCTGGGCCTGCTGGGCCTGCTGGGCCTGCTGGGCCTGC
>NZ_JABTYA010000304.1:3174-12878 GCF_013302945.1 Streptomyces sp. 8P21H-1
GAGTGTGTGCGGGGCAGCCGTCCCGGGGCCCGCTTGCGCGGGTACGTCCTGGAGCGGCGCCGCGGTCTCCGTCGCCGTACCGTGCGCGGGAGTCGTCCCGGGGTGCTGCACCGGCGGCGCGGGCGCGTAGGGACCGGGCCCGCCGTACGGCGGCGTGCTGTAGGGGTCCGGATCGTGCAGGGGGGTGGGCCGCTCACCGGAGGCGGACCTGGAAGCAGACGCGCCGGACGCGCCGGGCCCGCCACCCACGTCGTCCGAGACCCGCCCGGCGGTCCGGTCGGCAGTGGCACCGGCCCCGGCCCCCGCCCCCGCGGGCTTCTCCAGTGCGAAGTCGCCGTCCTGGCCGGGGACCGGGTCCGCCGGAGCGGCATCCGGTACGTGGGTCCGTGGCCGGCTCCACCACGTCGGCTTCGTGGGCTTCCCCTCGTCCATGCTCTCCCCACACCTGACCCGCGGCACCGCCCACCGGCGGTCGCCGCGGTTCGTCGACCTCCGCGCCCGGATCCCTGCGGCGGGCGCGGCCCATCCCTGGATTCAACCAGGTTCGCGGGCCGGCGCGCAGAGGGCCGGTTCAGCCGGAGGGGGAAGGCGCGGGTGAGACGGACGGGACGGCCGACCGGACGGCCGGGGGGACCGCCGACAGGACGGACACCTCCAGCTCCGCACCGGACGATCCCCTGGTCGGCTTGACCGGCGGGGCCGGGGTGAACGGGCGTATCAGGGGGGACATGACCGCCGCACCCACCACCACGGGCGTGGTCAGCGCGTGCAGCGAGCCCTTGGTCCGCTCGGCGGGCGGCGGCACGGGCGCGGCGGAGGCCGGGACGCCGGGCAGCAACGGCGCGGACATCCCGGTCTGCGCGCCCCCTTCGCCGCCGAAGGAGCGCTGGCCCTGGGCGACCAGGGGCGCGACGGACCGGCGGCGCTGTGTGTCGGAGCCCGTCGCACCGCTCGTGCTCGACGTGCGCACCGGGGTCACATTGCTTCCCGAGCCCGAACCGCCCCGTGCGTCGGTGGTGTCGGTCGGCATGCCCGCCGACACCCCGCCGAGCGCGATCGCGGCGAGCGAGACGGCACCGGCCGCGGCGGCGGCGAAGCGCAGCCCCCGTGAGGCGGACCGCTCGGTCTCGCGCCGGCCCATCTCGTGGATGCGGAATCCGCGCTGCTCCGAGGGCAGCACGGCCGCGTGGGTACCGGAGGGCAGGTAGCCGAAGGAGTCCGGCTTCATGTCGAAGACCCCGGACGCCCCGAAGGTTCCCCGGGCCAGGCGCGGACTGCCGCCGTCCGGGTCGTCCCCGGCGGGGAGCCCCTGCAGCCTGGCCAGGAAGCTCTCGGACGGGGGCGGCGGGGCGGCCTCCGCGAACACGTTCTTCAGTCGTCGCTGCTCGTCGGCCTCCGACTTGCACTTCGCGCAGGTGGCGAGGTGGGCCAGGACACGCTCACGCGCCTCGTGGTCGAGTTCGCCGTCCACGAGGGCGGAGAGCCGGTCGCCGAGGTGCTGCTCGGCGAGGGGCCCGTCGACAGGGTTCAGCCGTGCTTGGCTCACGCGCTCGCGCCTCCCCCTCCCAGAGCGGGCACTCCGGTGACCGCGAAACCGCGGCGCTCGGCACGGGCCTCGGGCGAACGGTGGGCGAGCGCCTTGCGCAGCTGGGAGCGGCCGCGGTGGATCCGGCTGCGGACCGTGCCGAGCTTGACGCCCAGGGTCGCGGCGATCTCCTCGTACGAGAGCCCCTCGATGTCGCAGAGGACGACCGCCGCGCGGAACTCCGGCGCGAGCGTGTCGAGGGCCTGCTGGACGTCCGCGTCGAAGTGCGTGTCGTTGAAGACCTGCTGCGGGGAGGGCTCACGGCTGGGCAGCCGCTCGGCCGCGTCGTCGCCGAGGGCGTCGAAGCGGATGCGCTGCTTGCGGCGGACCATGTCCAGGAAGAGGTTCGTGGTGATGCGGTGCAGCCAGCCCTCGAAGGTGCCGGGCGTGTAGGTCGACAAGGAGCGGAAGACCCGGACGAAGACTTCCTGGGTCAGGTCCTCGGCGTCGTGCTGGTTGCCCGTCAGGCGGTAGGCGAGCCGGTACACCCGGCCGCTGTGCGTGCTGACGATCTCCTCCCAGGTGGGCGGAGTCCACGCCTGCGAATCCGCGTCGGACGTGAAGGTCGCTGTCTGCGCGGAGTCGGCAGTGTGGGAACGGTCAGCAGTGTTGTTCACAGATTTCGGCTCACCTGTCGACCTGAGCAGGCGCCGAAGCACCCCTCCCCGATCCACGGGTACAGCCGCACCTCCCCTGTCGGCTCTGGTGGTGTCCAGTGGAGCACCTACCATAGCCACCTCGCCCGTTAGCTCCGGATAAGCGGTTTTACGAGAAATTGATACGCGCTCATATGGCTGCGTCAGCACTTGCTCCGCGCCCAGATCCATCAGCCGCCCCCGTGTGGTTCCCCGTCCGTTCCCCGCACTCTCCAAACGCCTGGTCCCATCTGCGGGTTCCCGGCGCCAACGGATACAGTCACGCCCAGGCAACCACGGGGACAGGAGAGGGCCATTACCGGCAACCGGCTGACGAGCTGGGCGTTCGCCGACGCCTTCGTCCCCGAGGACGAGGCGCTGCACTGGGCCCGGGAGCGGGCCCGGGAAGCAGGGCTGCGCTCGGTGTCGCCCGGCACGGGCGCCGCGTTGTGCCTGCTCGCCGCCACCGTGGACGCCAAGGCGGTCGCGGAGATCGGTACCGGAACCGGAGTCTCCGGAATTCATCTGCTGCACGGGATGCGGCCGGACGGCGTCCTGACGACCGTCGACCCGGAACCGGAGCACCAGCAGTTCGCCCGTCAGGCCTTCCGTGCGTCCGGCTTCGCCAGCAACCGGGCCCGCTTCATCCCGGGCCGCGCGCTGGACGTCCTCCCCAGGCTCGCGGACGCGGGGTACGACCTCGTCTTCTGCGACGGCGACCGGCTCGAATCCCTCGACTACCTCGCTGAATCGTTGCGCCTGCTGCGGCCGGGCGGGCTCGTCGCCTTCGAAGGCGTGTTCGCGAACGGGCGGACGGTGGAGTCGGGCCCGCAGCCCACGGAGGTGCTGCGGCTGCGCGAGCTGCTGCGCGCGATCCGCGAGAGCCAGGAGCTGGTGCCCTCGCTGCTGCCCGTCGGCGACGGCCTGCTGTGCGCGGTCAAGCGCTGATCCGCTCCTCCCCCAACGAGCGCATGAACGGCCCGGACGAGCACGTGACCGGCCCGGACGAGCGCATGACCTGCGCCGGCCTGCGTGAACGCCCGCACCGCCGCGCCCCGGCGGCTCGTGTGCGCGCCGGTCGCCCGCCCCTGGGACACCACTGCCCCGGCATCGCGTTGATGCCGGGGCAGTGGAGAGGTATGGTCGCGTTCCGCGTCAGCCGACGACCTTCTTGAGGGCGTCGCCGAGCGCGTCGGCCTCGTCAGGGGTCAGCTCGACGACGAGCCGACCGCCGCCTTCGAGCGGAACGCGCATGACGATGCCCCGCCCCTCCTTGGTCACCTCGAGCGGGCCATCGCCCGTCCGCGGCTTCATGGCCGCCATGCTCGTTCCCCTTCCTGAAACCAGCTCATCGTCGCCGACGGCCCCCATTGAAGGGCACGCATCCTGCGTCGGACGCGCGTCACCGGCATCGAACACATTGCTTCCAAGCCATTATCCCGCATCTCAGGACCCGATGACCAACATCGGTCGGCATCGCTTACGCAACGCGCTTGAGCAAAACCACCCAATTCGGTGGTGTGACTGCGATACTGCGCCACTGCATGGACTTTCGGGCAGCGGAATTCTTTGACGCAGGTCACATGTACGAACTCCGCCGCCCTCCATGATCTCCGCCATGCTGTCCTCTGAAGCCGCGTACCGACGGGTACGACGAAGCCGCGACACCGGAGGGGACCATCATGGCCGACACCGTGCTCTACGAGGTGAGCGACGGACTCGCAACGATCACGCTGAACCGCCCCGAGGCGATGAACGCGATGAACACCGAGGCCAAGGTCGCCCTCCGGGAGGCGGCGCGGGCGGCCGCGGCGGACGGCTCCGTGCGGGCGGTGCTGCTGACCGCGGCCGGCGACCGGGCGTTCTGCGTGGGCCAGGACCTCAAGGAGCACGTCGGCGGGCTCATGGCGGCGCGCGGGTCGGGCTCGGGCTCGGGCTCGGGCTCGGGCGAGGGTGTCATGAGCACGGTCCAGGAGCACTACAACCCGATCGTACGGGCCCTGACCGGGGCGGCGAAGCCGGTGGTGGCCGCGGTCAACGGCGTCGCGGCCGGCGCGGGGTTCGGGTTCGCGCTCGCCGCGGACTACCGCATCGTCGCCGACACGGCCGCCTTCAACACGTCGTTCGCCGGGGTCGCGCTCACCGCCGACTCGGGGATCTCGTGGACGCTGCCGCGGGTCGTCGGGCCCTCGCGCGCCGCCGACCTGCTGCTCTTCCCGCGCAGCATCACCGCGCAGGAGGCGTACGAGCTGGGGATCGCCAACCGGATCGTGCCCGCGGCCGAGCTGGCCGCCGAGGCCGTGCGGCTGGCCCGCGGGCTGGCCGAGGGGCCGACCCTGGCGTACGCCGCGCTCAAGGAGTCCCTCGCCTTCGGGATCTCTCACTCGCTGGAGGAGACCCTGGAGAAGGAGGACGAGCTGCAGACCCGGGCCGGGTCCTCCGAGGACCACCTGATCGCCGTGCGGGCGTTCGTCGACAAGGAGAAGCCGAAGTATCTCGGGCGGTAGCGCTTCGCCGGATCCGGCCGGGCCGGGTGATTCCGGTCCCGGCCGGTGGGGGTTGAGCGCGCAGGTCCCCGCGCCCCTTGCGGGGGCGCCCCCACCGGGCGGGGCCCGGTCCGGCGGATCCGGGACGGATCGGGTCGGGACGGATCGGGTCGGGACGGGTCGTGCCGGTCCGTGGGGGCCGGGCGCGCAGTTCCCCGCGCCCCTTGCGGGGCGCTCCTGAGCAGGCGCTTCCTATGGGGCGGTCGTTCTGGACGTGCAGTCCGTCAGGTGGTCGTTCACCAGGCCGCACGCCTGCATCAGGGCGTAGGCCGTCGTGGGGCCCACGAAGCGGATGCCCTCCTTCTTGAGGGCCTTGGAGAGGGCCGTGGACTCGCCGGTGACCGCCGGGACCTCGGCGAGGGTCCGCGGGGCGGGGCGGCCGGCCGGGTCCGGAGCGTACGACCAGATCAGCCGGTCCAGGTCACCCGGGGCCCAGCCGGCCAGTACGCGTGCGTTGGCGACCGTCGCCTCGATCTTGGCGCGGTTGCGGATGATGCCCGGATCGGCGAGCAGGCGCTCCTTGTCGGCGTCCGTGAACCGCGCGACGTCGGCGATCCTGAAGTGCGCGAAAGCGGCGCGGAAGCCTTCGCGGCGGCGCAGGATCGTGATCCAGGACAGGCCCGACTGGAAGGCTTCCAGGCACAGCCGCTCGTACAGCGCGTCGTCGCCGTGGACCGGGCGCCCCCACTCCTCGTCGTGGTAGGCCGTGTAGTCGTCGGCCGACACGGCCCAGGGACAGCGCGGCGCCCCGTCGGCGCCCTTCAGGGCGTCGCTCACCGGTGATCGTCCTCCGTCCCCGCGGGCTTCCGCAAGGAGGTGACCGCGGTCGAGCGTGCTCCGGCCAGCGCGGCCTCCAGGTCGGCGATCCGGGCGTCCCGCTCGGCGAGTTCGGCGCCGACGCGGTCCAGCGCGTCGTCCACGTCCGCCATGCGGTAGCCGCGCAGGGCCAGCGGGAAGCGCAGCGCCCCCACGTCGCCGCTGTGCAGGGGGCGGTCCAGGGGCAGGGGGTCCCGCAGCCGCTCCGGCGCCGCCTCGGGCAGGACGGCACTGTCACCGCCCCCGACCACGGAGAGGGTCACCGCGCCGACCACGACGACGAGGGCGACGACCAGGAACAGGAACATGAACATCTGTGAGGTCCCCACGCTCTGATGCCGGCGCGGGGCGCGCCGGCACGGAAAGTGTCAGGCACCGATCGTGCCATGCGCCCGCGACCGTTAGGGTCGCAGGCGGCGGAACGGCGACATCCGCCGCCGTCTACCGGGAAAGGCCACAGGGGATGCTCAGGCTGGGCAAGCGTGAGTTCGGCGCGCACGAGCCGGTGATCATGGCGATCGTGAACCGGACCCCGGACTCCTTCTACGACCAGGGGGCCACCTTCCGCGACGAGCCCGCGCTCGCCCGCGTGGAGCAGGCGGTGTCCGAGGGGGCCGCCATCATCGACATCGGCGGGGTCAAGGCGGGGCCCGGCGAGGAGGTGACCGCCGAGGAGGAGGCGCGGCGGACCGTCGGGTTCGTCGCCGAGGTACGGCGCCGCTTCCCCGACGTGGTCATCAGCGTCGACACCTGGCGGCACGAGGTGGGCGAGGCGGTCTGCGAGGCGGGCGCGGACCTGCTGAACGACGCCTGGGGCGGGGTCGACCCGCGTCTCGCCGAGGTCGCCGCGCGGTACGGGGCGGGGATCGTGTGCACGCACGCGGGCGGCACGCAGCCGCGTACGCGCCCGCACCGCATCGCCTACGACGACGTCGTGGCCGACATCCTGCGGGTGACGCTGGGACTGGCCGAGCGGGCCGTCTCGCTCGGCGTGCCGCGGGAGTCCGTGCTCATCGATCCCGGGCACGACTTCGGGAAGAACACGCGGCACAGCCTGGAGGCCACGCGGCGGCTCGGGGAGCTGGTCGGGACCGGCTGGCCCGTGCTGGTGTCGCTGTCCAACAAGGACTTCGTGGGCGAGACGCTCGACCGGCCGGTCAAGGAGCGGGTGGTGGGGACGCTGGCGACGACCGCGGTGTCCGCGTGGCTGGGGGCGCAGGTGTACCGGGTGCACGAGGTCGCCGAGACGCGGCAGGTGCTGGACATGGTGGCGTCCATCGCGGGGCACCGGCCGCCGGCCGTGGCCCGGCGGGGGCTGGCCTAGGGCTCCGCACGCGCCGGGAGGGCCGGACGTCCGGCCGGATGTCCGGCCCTCCCCGCGCTTGCGGACCAGGTAGGCCCTACCGTCCCGCCTCCTTCGACACCAGCGCCACCGCCTCGTCCACGTCGTCCGTGAGGTGGAACAGGAGCAGGTCCTTCTCCGAGGCCTTGCCCTGGGCGATCAGGGTGTTCTTGAGCCAGTCGACCAGACCGCCCCAGTACTCCGTGCCGAAGAGCACGATCGGGAAGCGGGTCACCTTCTGGGTCTGGACGAGCGTGAGGGCCTCGAAGAGCTCGTCGAGGGTGCCGAGCCCGCCCGGCAGCACCACGAACCCCTGCGCGTACTTGACGAACATCATCTTGCGCACGAAGAAGTAGCGGAAGTTGAGGCCGATGTCGACATACGGGTTGAGCCCCTGCTCGAAGGGCAGCTCGATGCCGAGGCCGACGGAGATGCCCTTCGCCTCGCAGGCGCCCTTGTTCGCGGCCTCCATGGCCCCCGGGCCGCCGCCGGTGATCACCGCGAAGCCCGCCTCGACCAGACCGCGGCCGAGCGCCACCCCGGCCTCGTACTCGGGGGAGCCCGCCGGTGTGCGCGCCGAGCCGAAGACGCTGATGGCGGGCGGGAGTTCGGCGAGCGTGCCGAAGCCCTCGATGAACTCCGACTGGATGCGCAGCACGCGCCAGGGATCGGTGTGCACCCAGTCCGTCGGCGCGCGCTCGTCCAGCAGCCGCTGGTCCGTCGTGCTCCCCTGCACCTGGTCCCGCCTGCGCAGCACGGGGCCCAGCCGCTGCTCCTCCGGTGGCTGCGTGCTGCCCTCGGGGTTGCCGGTAGCCATGTCCGCTCCCTCCGCTTGGCGATCGTTCCACCTCAGCGTAGATCGGCGGAGGTGAAGGAGGGGGGACGCCGGCATGTCCGCCGCGGATCAGGCCGTCAGCCAGGCCCTCAGCCGCTCCTCGCCCGCCAGGATCTTGGCGGTTTCCACCCTTTCGTCCCGCTTGTGCGCCAAGTGCGGATTGCCGGGGCCGTAGTTGACCGCCGGGATGCCGAGCGCGCTGAAGCGGGAGACGTCCGTCCAGCCGAACTTGGGCTGCGGCGTACCCCCGACGGCCTCGATGAAGGCGGCCGCGGCCGGGTGGGACAGACCCGGCAGTGCGGCGCCGCTGTGGTCGTCGACGACGAACTCGTCGACCCCGCAGCCGGCGAAGACCTCGCGGACGTGCGCGAGCGCCTCCTCCCCGCTGCGGTCGGGCGCGTACCGGAAGTTGACGCTCACCACGCACTCGTCGGGGATGACGTTGCCGGCCACCCCGCCCGTGATCCCGACGGCGTTCAGGCCCTCGCGGTACTCCAGTCCGTCGATCACCGGGCGGCGCGGCTCGTAGGCGGCGAGGCGCGCGAGGATCGCGGAGGCGGCGTGGATGGCGTTGGAGCCCATCCAGCCGCGCGCGGAGTGCGCCCGCTCGCCCCTGGTCTTCAGCAGCACCCGCAGGGTCCCCTGGCAGCCGCCCTCCACCTGCCCGTCGGAGGGCTCCAGGAGGACCGCGAAGTCGCCCTCCAGCCACTCGGGGCGGGCCTCGGCCACGTGCTTGAGGCCGTTCAGGTCCGCGGCGACCTCTTCGTTGTCGTAGAAGATGAAGGTGAGGTCGCGGTTGGGGGCGGGCACCGTGGCCGCGATCCGCAGCTGCACCGCGACGCCCGACTTCATGTCGCAGGTGCCGCAGCCCCACAGGACGCCGTCCTCGTCCAGGCGCGAGGGCACGTTGTCCGCGATGGGGACCGTGTCGATGTGCCCGGCCAGCACCACGCGCTCGGCCCGGCCCAGGTCCGTCCGCGCGACGACGTTGTTGCCGTACCGGTCGACCGTGAGGTGGGGCAGCGCGCGCAGGGCGGCCTCGACGGCGTCCGCGAGGGGCTTCTCGGTGCCGCTCTCCGAGGGGAAGTCGACGAGCTGCGCGGTGAGCCGGGCGGCGTCCAGGGTGAGATCGAGCGAGGTGTCGGCCATGCCGACGACCCTAACGCGCCGGTCCGGCCACGGTCCCCGCCGGACCGCCCGGGTCTCCGCCGGACCGCGCCGTCCTCTTCCTCCCCGGCCTCACTGCCCCACAGCCCCCACAGCCCCCACCGCCCCCACCGCCCCCGTGGAATATCCACAACCCCAAGGATCACCGACCGTACTCTCCAGTACCTTGTACGGGTGCCTGAGCCGTCCCCCACTTCCGTCCCTCGCACGCGCCGCGGCCGTCTGCTCCGTTTCGGGGCGGCCCTCGTCGCGCTCCTCGGCGGCGCGGGTTACCTCACCGTGCACTACCTGACCGGCGGGACCGGAGTGCCCAAGTGCAGGGTCGTCCCGGGCACGGGCGGCGGCGCGTCGTACGAGTTCACGGCGGAGCAGGCGGTGAACGCGGCGACGATCTCGGCGGTCGGCACCAACCGGGGCATGCCCGAGCGGGCCGTCACGATAGCCCTCGCCACGGCGCTCCAGGAGTCCGCCCTGCGCAACATCGACTACGGCGACCGGGACTCGCTGGGGCTCTTCCAGCAGCGGCCCTCGCAGGGCTGGGGCTCCGAGCAGGAGATCATGGACCCGGCGTACGCGGCGGGCGAGTTCTACGAGCACCTGGACAAGGTGGAGGGCTACGCGAGCCTGCCGCTCACCGTCGCCGCGCAGCGCGTCCAGCGCAGCGGCTACCCGGACGCGTACGCGAAGCACGAACCGGACGCGGCGCTCCTGGCGGCGGCCCTCACCGGACGCGCCGCCGCCACGCTCACCTGCGAGGGCCGCCCGGACGTGCGGCCCG